>JANNAY010000628.1:0-4455 GCA_031384945.1 Deltaproteobacteria bacterium | reverse complement strand
CGGACAGAAGGTCGAGCTGATGAAGGTCGACACCCCCGAGGGGCGCGACACCATCAATCACTCGGCCGAGCATGTTCTCGCAACAGCCGTGATTCGTCTGTTTCCTGGCGCCAAGGTGACCATGGGTCCCCGCACCCACGGTGATGAATTCTACTACGACTTCGACGTCGGCCGCACCTTTGGCCCCGACGACCTCGACAAGATCGAGGCCGAGATGAAGAAGATCGTCGAATCAAAGATGGTCTTTGAACGCCGCGAAGTCACCAAGGCACAAGCCAACGAAATCTTCGACAAGACCGGCCAGAACAACTCTTATAAACAAGAGATCCTCGGCTGGATCCCCGAAGGCGAAGACGTCACCCTCTTCACCAACGGCGACTTCGTCGACCTGTGCCGCGGTCCGCACTTGCCGCACGCGGGGTTCATCAAGGGCCTCAAGCTGATGAGCGCGTCGTCGTCGTACTGGCGCGCCGATGCCACCAAGGCGTCGTTGCAGCGCGTGCGCGGCATCGCGTTTCCGAAGAAAGAAGAGCTCGACAAGCACCTGCACACTGTCGAAGAGGCGAAGAAGCGCGACCACCGCAAGCTGGGCAAAGAGCTCGAGCTCTTCATCGTCAGCGAGCGCTACGACGACCACAGCTACACCGAGAGCGAAGAGATCGACCTCTACATCGGCGTCGACGCCGACGCCCCCGTCGACCGCGAGATCGTCGAGCGCGTGATGGCGGCCGCCGAGCTGCAGTTCAAGGGTCGCAAGATTCGCCAGACGGTGAAGCTGCACCCTGCACCGGCGCCGCAGCAGGCCATCGCCGACATCCGCGTGCGCGGCCACATGAGCGCCGAGCAAAAGAAGGCCATCGAGGGCGTGCTGCTCGTCGACGGTCCGCTCACGGGCACCGCCGTGAAGCTGCACGTCAACGTCGAGCCCCACTACACCGAAGAGGTGGGCCCCGGCCTCGTGATGTGGCTGCCCAAGGGCGGACGTCTGCGCACCATCATCGAAGAACAGTGGCGCAAGATGCACTTCGATGGTGGATATGAGGTCGTCTACTCTCCACACATTGCCAAGGCAGATTTGTGGAAGGTGTCGGGCCATTGGAACTTCTACAAAGACGGCATGTTCTCGCCGATGTCGGTCGACGGCCACGACTACGTCTGCAAGCCGATGAACTGCCCGTTTCACTGCTTGATGGTGAAGAGCCGCGCCCGCAGCTACCGCGAATTTCCCCTGCGCCTCGCTGAGTTGGGCACCGTCTACCGCTACGAGCTCGCCGGCGTGATGCATGGCCTGATGCGCGTGCGCGGCTTCACCCAAGACGACGCCCACCTCTTCTGCCGCGCTGACCAGATTGAAGTCGAGATCGACCGCGTTCTCAAGTTTATTTTGAAGATGCTCAAGACCTTCGGCTTCAAAGACTTTGAGGTCAACCTTTCGACCCGGCCCGAAAAGTACGTCGGATCACTCGAAGATTGGGAGAAGGCCGAGCGCGCGCTCGAGAAGGCCATCCAGCGCGAGAACCTGCCGTACCAGGTCGACCAGGGCGGCGGCGCGTTCTACGGCCCGAAGATCGACATCAAGCTCGTCGATGCGCTCGACCGCAAGTGGCAGTGCTCGACGCTGCAGTACGACTTCAACAACCCCGAGCGTTTCACCCTCGAGTTCGTGAATTCGAAGGGCGAGAAAGAGCAGCCCATCATGCTGCACCGCGCGCTGCTCGGTTCGATCGAGCGCTTCATCGGCATCTTGATCGAGCACTACGCTGGCGCTCTGCCCGGATGGCTGTCGCCGGAGCAGGTGCGGGTCATCACCGTGAGCGACAAGCACAACGAGCAGGCCGAGAAGGTGAAGGCGGCGCTCGAGGCGCGTGGGCTGCGTGCGACCTTTGAAGCTTCGAGCGACAAGCTCGGCGCCAAGATTCGCAACGCACAGCTCGAGAAGATCCCGCTGATGCTCGTCGTCGGCGACAAAGAGGTCGAAGGCAACGGAGCGACGGTTCGCTTGCGCGATGGCACCGACAAGGGGTTCATGGACCTCGCGGCGCTCTCAGCATTTGCCGGTGAGCACTGCGCGGTTCCCGTCGTCGCCTGAGAAGAGTCAGGCGTCGACGCAGAAGAAGACGGGGCCGCCGACGGCTCCGTTTTTTTTTCAATCGATCGTCAGAGCCACGGCAAGCCGACGAAGTCGCGCTCAGCGAGCATCGCCGCCTCTTCGCGCAGCAGCACCTCGCGCGCCCACTCCTGTGGAAAGAGGCCCTGAAAGAAGTGGCCGCGGGCCGCTTGCGGGAACTCGAGCCCGAACGTCTGCCGCAGGTCCGCGAGGCCCTGCGCCAGCGCCGCGAGCTCGGCGGTCGGTGTTGGCCACGACGGCTGCAAGAGCACGAGCGCAAGGGCCTCTTCGAATGCATTCTGCGGGACGAAGAATGACGCCATTGTGTCGAGGTCGAACTCGCGGGGGTCGCGGGTGGGCCGCGCGGGGTCTTCGCCACGCAAGGACGACACCAGCGAGATGCGCAGCCGCGCGAGGGCGTCGCTCGGCATGGTGCGGCTCGTGCCCCTGACCCATCGATGGTTGCTCGGGACGATGTCGCCGTCCCACGTCAGCATGACGTCGTCGGGATCGGGCCACCAGCCCGCGGCGGCGGTGCGCGCGCACTCCTCGTGCACCATCAGCGCGATGGAGCGCTCAACGGCGCGGTTGGGGCCGCACCAGCGCAGCGCGGAGAAGTTCACGCCGGCGATGCGCTCGTGCGCGGTCACAGTGTGGCCAGGGCTCAGGTCCCAACACAGCAAGCCCGGAAACGCGGCGGCGTCGTCGGCGTGCGGCGCGTTGAAGGCGTCGTCGATCTGCACCTCGACGAGCCGATCCGCCGCGGCACGCAGCACGCCGGTCCAAGTGCCGTCGGTGCGCGATCCACGAACCGTGACGTCGCGGCGGAGGGCGACGATGCGCTCGCTGCACCACGCGGTGGACAACAAGTCGATGGGCAGGTCGGCAACCCGCAGCTGCACGCTGCCGCCGGTGCCGTCGCGGCGGCCGACGACGACGATGTCACCGGCTGCGAGTGCTGTTGCTTCGTCGTGGGATGCGCCGTTGACGGTGACAGCGATGCCGACGTTGACAGCGCGGACCCGCAGCTCGCCATCTTCGTTGCAGCGAAAGTGCGCCACGCCGCCAAAGCGAGGGTCGGCTTCGACGATCACGATGGCGCGGCCCCTCGGCTCCACCGCGGCGGTGTGGATCTCGAGGCGGTCGTCGCAGGCGATGCGAAAGCGCGTCTGCAGCGGTGGCGAAGCCACCTTCAACGGCAGCGCGCAAGACTCCAACACGAGCGAGACCGCATGCTGCATCCGTGGAATCTAGGCACGCGTCCGCCGACGAACACGCTGCGGACGGCTTCGACCACGAACCAACCGGTCTAACAACGGCGCCGACCCTCGCAGGCCGGCGCCGTCGTCGTTGACGCCGTCAGCTCAAGGAGCGGAAGACGGAACGATGTCGCCGCCGAGGGTCGGGTTGCAGGTGTAGGTCGAGTCAAAGATCGTCTGGTCGTAGCCAGCGACGAGCGGACCACCGATGGCGACGGTCTGGCCGTCGACGGTGATGGTGCCCCCGATCGAGTTGCTGCCGACGACGGTGGCGCCGTCGAAGAAGGCGCCGGCAAAGGCGTCGAGGTCGGCGTCGGTGACGTCGAGGTGGAACGTCTTGCCGCCCGACGTGAACGTGATCGCGCCGAGGTTCATGGTGAGGTCAGAGATCGCGGCGATGCCGGTCTTCTCGGTGAAGACGCCGACGCCGAAACCTGTGCTCGCTGCTGCGTTGCGGCCGGCAACGGGGTCGACGACGACGCTGGCGGTGCCGGAGTTGATCGTCACCGACGTCTCAGCGCCGCCGCCGGCGGGCACGTCGCGCACCGTCCAACCGGTGAAGACGATGTCGGTCAGCGTCAACGTCGCCGCGTCGCGCGCGGTGGGAACGAAGGGCGGGTTCGGCGACGGCGCACCTGTGAAGAGGCCGTTGATGAACTTGGTGCCCGACGTCGTCGTGAACGCGCCCGAGGCGTGGGTCTCGTTGCCGAGGCAGTCGGTGGCGATGGTGGTGTCGACGCCGAAGCCGCTCTGGCAGTTCGCGTCAGACGTCTGCAGCAATGTGCCCGGCGCAGGCGGCGCCGCCGTCGGCGTCGCAACCGCCGCGGTGTCGGGGCTGGCGTCGGCGAAGCCGCAGCCGGGGTTGCCGTCGTGCACGCTGACGGCCGTGGCCGCCGCTTTGACGAGCAAGCGGGCAGCGCCCTGCGCGAGGGCGCCGCGGAAGGTGCCGGCGCAGGTGGCGTCGTCGACGAGGACGGGGCTGCCGTTGGCGGCGCACGTGTAGGTGGCGTCGAAGGCGACCTGGTCGAAGGCGGGGTCGAGAGGACCAGCAGCGATGGTCTGCGCGGCGCCGCTGACGGTGATGCTGCC
>JANNAY010000514.1:0-5576 GCA_031384945.1 Deltaproteobacteria bacterium | reverse complement strand
GGCGGCAAAGGCATCGGTGCCGGCGCCCTACGACGAGGCCACCGCTGTCGTCGAGCGCATGCTCGGTCCGCTGTGGGTCATGGTCGCCCTGCTCACAGGCGCTGGCGTCGGCGCCGTCGTCGAACGGTTGAGCCGCCGCGTCGTCGTCGCCGCCGCGCTCGCTGGCGCCGCCGCCGCCGCCAGCGTCGCCGTGGTGCAGGCGCCGCTCATCGACGCCTCTGCCGACCACACCCTCGACGTCGCCGCCCGCGCCACGGCGGCGTCGCTGCCGCCGCAGGCGCTCTACGTCGTCGCCGAAGACGTCGACTGCATGGGCGTCGTCGTCGTCGACGGCGCGGCGCGTGCGCCGGTGTGCGTCGGACTGCTCGGGCTGCCCTGGTACACGCACCGGCTCGCCGCCACCGAGCCGCGTCTGCCAGCTGCCACCGCCGTCGCTGGCGTCGGCGCCATCGTCGCCTGGGCCCGCGGCGCCGGCATCGTCGTCGCGTCGCCGCACGACGAGCTGTTGGCCGGCGCCGGTCCGCTGTCGTTTCGCGGCCCGCTGGTGTTGGTCGGCGTCGACGCCGCGGCCGCCAACGACGCCGCCGTCGCCGCCGCTGTCGCGGTCTGTCCGCTGATCGCCGAGCTCGAGCCGCTGCCGGGCGGGCGGCACGCGTTCACCGAGGGCGCCTGGCAGAACCTCGCCCGCGGCTTCGACGCCGCCGCCTTCGCCCTCGGCAGCAGCGCCGCCGCCGCCGAGGCCCGCGGCGTCGCCGAGGGATTGCGCGCGGGCCTCGACCCAGCGACGTGGCGCAACGGCTGCGATCGCTTCGCCGCGGCGCTCGCGCCGAACGCACCGAAGAAGAAGGAGGAGTGAATGCTGCGTCTGTGGCTCGTGCTGCCCGCGTACAACGAGGGGCCGAACTTGCCGGGGTTGCTGCAAGACCTGGTGTTGCTCGTCGAAGAGAACGCCGACCTCGACCTGCGCATCATCATCGTCGACGACGGCAGCACCGACGACACCTTCGCCGTCGCGCAGCGGCCGCCGCCGACGCTCGCTGTGCAGGTGCTGCAAAACCCCCGCAACCTCGGGCTCGGCGAGACCTTTCGCCGCGGCATGCTGCACGCGATGGCGCAAGCGGCGCCGCGCGACATCGTCGTCACCATGGACGCTGACCACACCCACCTGCCGGGCTTGATCCTGCGCATGGTGCGCGCGGTGCGCGAAGGACGCGACGTCGTCATCGCCTCGCGCTTTCAGAGCGGATCGATCACGCGCGGGGTGCCCGCGCACCGACAGGTGTTGTCAGTGGGCATGAGCGTTCTCTTTCGCGGCCTGCTGCCCATCGACGGCGTGCGCGACTTCTCTTGCGGCTACCGCGCCTACCGCGCCGGCATCTTGCAAGAGGCCCAGCGTCGCTACGGCGATCGCCTCTTTGCCCAGCAGGGCTTCGTCTGCATGGTCGACACCCTCGTCAAGCTCGACGAGATGGGCGCGCTCTTCGGCGAGGTGCCCCTCGTCTTGCGCTACGACCAGAAGCGCGGACCCTCGAAGCTGCCCGTCGCCAGCACCGTCGCCGGCACCCTCAAGTTGCTCGCGCGCGCGCGCCTCGAGCGCTTCAGCAAAGGGCGCTGACTCACGACAGGTGGCGCTCGAGCAGGGCCACGATGCGCGGTCCGGTGGCGCCGTCGCCGAAGGGGTTCGGCGCCGGCAGCGGCCCGGCCCAGGCAGGCTCGGCCCACGCCCGCGCGAGCGCCCGCTGCACGTCGAGGGTGGCGCGTCCGACGAGCCGGTTCTGCCCGGTGGCGAGGGCCTCTGGACGCTCGGTGGTCTCTCTCGCCACGAGCACGGTTTTGCCGAGGCACGGCGCCTCTTCTTGAATGCCGCCCGAGTCGGTCAAGACGACATGGGCGTCGCGCAGCAGCCCGACGAACTGGTCGTAGGGCTGCGCCGGCAGCAGCGACACGCGCGGATGGCCGGCGACGACGGCGTCGACGGCGGCTCTGACGCGCGGGTTTGGGTGCAACGGCCAGACCGCGCGGGCGTCGTCGGCGCCATCGAGAAAGGCGACGAGGCCGCGGGCGATGTCGGCGAGGGCGCCGTCGAGTGACTCGCGGCGGTGCAAGGTGACGAGCACAAACCCCGGCGGCACCGCGCTCGGCCTGGCCCGCGCTGACATCCACAGGATCGAGTCGACGGCGGTGTTGCCGACGACGAAGACGCGGTCGCTGGCGATGTCTTCTTTCTGCAGATGGGCCGCCGCCTCGGTCGTCGGCGCGAACGACCAGCGCGCGACGCGGGCGATGATCTGGCGGTTGGCCTCTTCAGGAAACGGATGCTCGAGATCGCCGGTGCGCAGCCCTGCCTCGACGTGTCCGACCGGCAAGCGCGCGTAATAGGCGGCCAGCGCGGCGCTCACCGCCGTCGTCGTGTCGCCCTGCACGAGCAGCGCGCGCAGCGCGTGGGCCGCGAAGACCGCGGGCAGCTCTTGCAGCACGCGGCCCGCCACGCCGGCGGGGGTCTGGTCGTGGGTCATGACGGCGAGGTCGACGTCGGCTTTGAGGGCGAGCGAGCCCAGCGTCTCGTCGAGCAGCTCGCGGTGTTGGCCGCTGACGATGACCACAGGCCGCAGCGTCGCTGAGGCGCTGAGGGCGCGCACCACCGGCGCCAGCTTGATGGCTTCGGGACGCGTGCCGATGACGACGCCGACGGCGGTGCGATCCATAGGGCAGCGGTCGACTACAACGCGCCGTCGACGGCAACGGGCGGCGACGCATTCTTCGTTGTAGGAAGCGAAGCATGAGCGAAAAAGCCGCCGTCGACGTCGTCCTCGTGGGCGCCGGCATCATGAGCGCCACCCTCGGCACCCTGCTGCGAAAGCTCGAGCCCTCGATGACCATCGAGATTCTCGAGCGGCTCGACACCGCCGCCGCCGAGAGCAGCGACGCGTGGAACAACGCCGGCACCGGGCACTCGGGCTTCTGCGAGCTCAACTACACGCCGCAAAAGCCCGACGGCAGCGTCGACGTCGGCAAGGCCATCGACATCGCCGCGCAGTTTCAAAAGTCATTGGCGCTGTGGGGCGCCCTCGTCGACAGCGGCGACCTGCCCGAGGCGTCGACCTTCTTGCGACCGGTGCCGCACATCGCCTTCGTCGAGGGCTTTGACGACGTCACCTTCTTGCGCGCCCGCACCGCGGGTCTGCGCACCTCACCGCTGTTCGCGGGGATGGAGCACAGCGAAGACCCCCGCGAGATCGCGGCGTGGGCGCCGCTGGTGATGGAGCGGCGGAAGACGTCTTTGTCGAAGCCCGTCGCCGCCACCCGCGTCGCTGGCGGCACCGACGTCAACTTCGGCGCCCTCACGCGCTCAATGATTGACACCCTCGACAAGCTCGACGGCGTCACTGTCTCGTTCGGCTGCGAAGTCACCGACGTCAAACGCGACGTCGACGACGGCGGCGACTTGTGGGTGCTCGACGTCAAAGACCTCAAGAGCGGCATCGAGCGCACGGTGCGCGCCCGCTTCGTCTTCATCGGCGCCGGCGGCTACTCGCTGTCGTTGCTCGAGCGCAGCGGCATCGAAGAAGCCCGCGGCTATGGCGCGTTTCCCGTCAGCGGTCAGTGGCTGCGCTGCACCAACCCTGACGTCGTCAAACGCCATCGCGCCAAGGTCTACGGCAAGGCCGCTGTCGGCGCGCCGCCGATGTCTGTGCCGCACCTTGACTCGCGTTGGATCGGCGGCACGCAAGAGCTGCTCTTCGGTCCGTACGCGGGCTTTACGACCAAGTTCTTAAAGCAGGGCTCGTTGTTTGACCTCGTGCGCTCGCTGGGCATCCACAACGTGGTGCCAGTGATGAGCGCCGGTGCCCACAACCTTGACCTCACCGGCTACCTGGTCGGACAAGCCCTGCTCAGCGTCGACGATCGCCTGGCGCTGCTGCGCACGTACTACCCGCAGGCACAGGCGCCGGACTGGGAGCTGCAGGTCGCCGGATTGCGGGTGCAGATCATCAAAGGCGACGGCAAGGGCCGCGGCGAGCTGCGCTTCGGCACCGAGGTCGTCACCAGCAAAGACGGCAGCATGTCGGCGTTGTTGGGGGCGTCGCCGGGGGCGTCGACGGCGGTGGCGATCATGCTGCAGCTGCTGGCCCGCTGCTTTCCTGCGCGGTGGGCGTCGTCAGAGTGGCAGCAGCGCCTGGCCCGCTGGGTCCCGGCCTGACGACGACGGCTTGAGCTTCTTCTGCGGCTTGGCTACCGCTGAGGAATGAGCGCACAGCCTGAGATCTCTGAGTCGCGCACCGACGAGCACCTGCTGCACGTCAACATGGGTCCACAGCACCCGTCGACGCACGGCGTGCTGCGGCTCGAGCTCGACCTCGACGGCGAGATCGTGCGGCGCTGCAAGCCCGTCATCGGCTATCTCCATACAGGGATGGAGAAGACGTGTGAGAATTTGAAATACGTTCAGGTGGTCACGATCACCGATCGAATGGACTACTTGAATCCGCTGGGCAACAACCTCGCGTATTCGCTGGCGGTCGAGAAGATCATCGGCTGCGAGATCCCCGAGCGGGCGCAGATTCTTCGCGTGTTGCTCGCTGAGCTGACGCGCATGAACAGCCACCTCGTGTCGATCGGCTCGGGCGCCATCGACCTCGGCGTGACCTCGGTGTTTCTCTACTGCCTGCGCGAGCGCGAGAAGATCCTCGACCTGTTCGAGCTGCTCACCGGCCAGCGCATGATGTGCTCGTTCATCCGGCCCGGCGGCCTCGCCGACGACGCCGACGACGATTGGTTGAAGAAGACCCGCGTCTTCATCGACTCGATGCCCGGCTACATCGACGAATACGAAGACGCCGTCACGATGAACCCGTTCTTTCGCGAGCGCACCATCGGCGTGGGCATCTTGAAGGCCGACGAGGCCATCGCCATGGGCGTCTCGGGCCCGCTGTTGAAGGCCGCCGGCGTCGCCCACGACATCCGCAAGTCGAACCCGTACTCGGGCTATGAAAAATTCCAGTTCAAGGTCTGCACCGACGACGGCGCCGACTGCTACGCCCGTTACAAGGTGCGCGTCGCTGAGCTGCGCCAATCCACTGACTTGTGTGATCAGGCCTTGCGCATGCTCAAAGAGATCAAAGGTCCGGTGAAGACCAAAGATCGCAAAGTGATGCCGCCGCCGAAAGAAGAGCTGGCAAAATCGATGGAGGCGGTGATTCACCACTTCAAACTGTGGACCGAGGGCATGCGCCCCCCGGTGGGCCAGGCGTACGTTCCGGTCGAGAGCCCGCGCGGCGAGCTCGGCTACATGGTGGCGAGCGATGGCTCGGGCAAGCCGCTGCGCGTGCGCGCCCGCACCCCGTCGTTCAACAACCTGCAGGCGATCAGCAAGATGGCGGTGGGCAGCCTCATCGCCGACCTGGTGGCGATCATCGCGTCCATCGACCCGGTCATGGGTGACGTCGACCGCTGAGCGAGACGTTTCAGGGCGCACACCCCCTGATCCACCTCGACAACCCCCTGCGCGGGCCGATACGACGGCGGTTCTGCCCGCGCGTGGGTGTTTGGCGGTAGCAGTTAGCCCCAGCCGATCC
>JANNAY010000512.1:0-1943 GCA_031384945.1 Deltaproteobacteria bacterium | reverse complement strand
TTCGATCGGACGATCGATCGATGCGCTCGTCGCTGTACCGTCACTAGTGAGGGCTGCAAGGCCGCGCCGTCCGGCATCGAGCGCTCTTTGCCCACATCGTTCGTCGATTTTGGTGGCACGACGGCTTCCGGCCAATGGCAGGGGCCCGGTTGGCTGCTAACGACACCGCTTCCGTTGCCGGATGCGCATGGCAATCCAAGAGTCAATTCGCGAGCGAATCTCTTCGGTTTTGCCGACGCCACGATCCCAGAACTGCCGGGTTCCGTTGTCGGTTCGTTCTCCTACAATATGGATCGTGATACGTGCGTTGCTTATGGTAGCGGGGACCTAGCAATGACATATTTTGGTGGCACTAGTCTTGAGCGTTGCGAGGATTGCCAGCTTTTCGTTCGTGCTGACTGGGGTTTGCATTCAAATGCGGGTGTGCCTGATGACAAGTGTTACTAGGTTTCTTATGTTCGGTGCGGGCTTTTTATCGGGATGTGACGTGACTGGCGTCGAACCCGTTGATGCCGGTCAAGATGCCGAGTGTTTCGATGGGGATAACGTCAACATTGAAGATGATCGCGAGCTTGGAAAATTCGTAAAAGAAGCCAGGAACTTTGAGTGCAAATGGGATACGATCTTTGTCGATGCGTCGTCCTTTTTGCCCGTTGACGGTCGCGAGATTCACACGCGGAATTTTGTCTACGGGTCGATCGACGATAAGCTCCAGGATACGTTTGGATTGGAGGGACTTCACGCGGACGGTGAAATCACAACCATTTCGACGCCCCGAATGCGGGCATTGTCATTTCCGGCTGTCGTGAATGCGACTCTCATCTCGATTTCACGTAGCGAGTTTCTCGAAGAAGTTCATTTGCCAAACCTGAGTTCCGTCGATCGTCTGTTGCTTGTGCGAGAAGACGGAGCCCCAGACCTTTGTCTGATCGACCTCTCCTCGCTCGATTCCGATTCAGAAGCATGCAGCCAAATGAGAAGCGTTGCGGGTGAGCTCTGTCAGCGAGGCACGCTGCGATTTCTCGGCTGTGAGTAACGGATCGCGTAAGCCGTTCCTCTGCTCGGGGCTCTTGTCGGTCACTCGACGAAGAACAAGCCGACGCCGGTGCCAGCGGCGACGACGCCGATGACGACGGCGACGGCGCCGGTGACGGCGAGGGCGTCGCGGTTGTCGTACTCGAGGGCGGCAGCGCCGGGGGCCAGCGCCAGATCGTCGGCGCGGCGGTCGCTCTCGCTGGCGAAGTAGAAGGCGCCGCCGCCGACGACGAGGGCGACGACGCCGACGCTGACGCCGGTGACGCCGCCGAGAAACGGCAGCGAGGCGCTCTCGGCCGCGGGCGCGCTCTCGGTGGGCCGCGTGATGTCGAGCACGAGCACGCGGGCGCGCCCCTCGGCGGGCGGCGTGAACGACGCGAGCAGCCCGTGCACGCTGTCGTCGATCTGCGCCGAGAGCCCGCCCAACGTCTTGTCGCGCAGGGCGACGCGTCCGACGGCCTGTCCGCGCGACGAGTCGAAGAGGGTCAGGTTCAAGACGATGACGTCGTCGAGGGTGCCAAGCGTGCCCTGCACGACGAGCTGCGCGCCCATCGCGTCGGCGACCTCGGCGAGGCACGATGTCGCGTCGCTGTCGCAGCCGCCGGCTTGTCGATCGGCCTCGAGCGACACCTGGCGGCGCAGGTCTGACGACGACACCACCTCGAGCTGCGGCTGCTTGCTCAGCGCGGTGGTGACGAGCTCGGTCAAGACGACGGCGTCTTTGTCGCTGACGACGGCGTTGGCGGCGTGGGCGGCTGTGCTGGCGAGCAACACAAACAGGATCAGCGCGCGGGTCATTCGCGCTCCTGCAGAAACACCGCGAGGCCGGTGCCAGTGCCTGTGAGGTCGAGGGCGCCGTCGTCGTTGACGTCGCCGACGTCGACGGCGTTGACGGGGCCTGCGCCGGC
>JANNAY010000480.1:0-2630 GCA_031384945.1 Deltaproteobacteria bacterium | reverse complement strand
AGACCGCATCGACGCCGAGCCCCCGCGCGCGCCGCAGCTGACCATCGGCGAGACGCTGCCCAACGGATCGTGCGTCCCCTACGTCACCCTCGTCGACGAAGGCGCTGGCGAAGACGTCGTCGCCCTCATCGCCGCTGTCGACGACCCCACGTTCGTCGACGGCGCCGCGCTCGATGGCCTCGGCAGCCGACCGGCGCCGCGCAACAATTGCCCCGCCTCAGACGCTGCCTGCAGCGTGACTTCGGTGAGCGTGGCCGGCGATGGCGACGAAGCACGCGCCGTCCGCGTCGCCGCCGTTGACGTCGCCGGCAACGTCTCCGCCGTCAGCAGCATCGACGTCGTCTTCCCACCCGACGCCGGCCGCGGCGGCTGCAACGGCTGCGGCGTCGTCGCCCCCGGCCTGCTGCTGCCCCTGCTGCGTCGTCGTCGGCAGCGGCCGCGCGTGGCGTCGCAAGAGGCGACGCGCTAAGCCAGCGAGGCCATGACGACGATCCGCTATCGCATCACCCCGAAAGAACCCCGCGCCCATCTCTTCGAGGTGGAGCTGACGATCGAGAATCCCGCGCCGCAGCAAGAGGTGTGGCTGCCGGTGTGGATTCCTGGCTCGTACCTCGTCAGAGAATTCGCCCGGCACATCGTCACCATCGACGCCGTCGTCGATGGCGAAAAAGTCGTGGCACCGAAGACCGACAAGAACGTCTGGTGCATCGACGTCAAAGCCGGCGCCAACGTCGCCGTCGTCACCACCGTCGTCTACGCGTGGGACCTCTCGGTGCGCGCCGCGCACCTCGACACGACCCACGCGTTCTTCAACGGCCCGTCGGTATTTCTCGCCGTCAAAGGGCGCGAGCACGAGCCCGTCGAGGTGACGCTCGAGCCGCCGCAAGACGAGGCGTGCAAGGGCTGGCGCGTGGCGACGACGCTGCCGCAAAAAGAGGTGCGCCCCACCGGTCCTGCTGGCGGCTTCGGCGTCTTTCGCGCCGCCGACTACGACGAGCTGTGCGACCACCCCGTCGAGATGGGCACGTTTGACCTCGTCGAGTGGACGTCGGGCGGCGTGCCGCACCAGATGGCCATCACCGGCCGCGTGCGCTTCGATCGCGAGCGGTTGAAGAAAGATCTCGCCGTGATTTGTGATGAACAAATCCGCATGTTTCACGGCAACGAAAAGCCACCGTTCTCGCGCTACCTCTTTTTGACCATGGCCATCGGCGACGGCTACGGCGGCCTCGAGCACCGCTCATCGACGGCGCTGGTGTGCAAGCGCGACGACCTGCCACGCCCCGGCATGGTCGAGCCCAGCGACGGCTACCGCAGCTTTCTCGGCTTGGCGTCGCACGAGTATTTTCACCTGTGGAACGTCAAGCGCATCAAGCCAGCAGCGTTCTCGCCCTACGATCTGCGCAAAGAGAACTACACGTCAAACCTGTGGGCCTTCGAGGGCATCACGAGCTATTATGATGATCTGGCCCTCGTGCGTTCAGGCGCCATCACCGTCGAGAGCTGGCTCGAGCTGCTCGGCCGCACCACCACGAGGGTGCTGCGCGGCTCTGGTCGAAAGAAACAGTCGCTGGCCGAGTCTTCATATGATTCTTGGATCAAGTACTACCGCCAAGATGAGAACACACCAAATGCGCAGGTGTCGTACTACACAAAAGGATCGCTCGTCGCCCTCGCCCTCGACGTGACCATCCGCGCCGCCACCGACGACAAGAAGACGCTCGACGACGTGATGCGCCTGCTGTTCGCCCGCTACGGCGACAACGCCAACGGACGAGGCACTGGCGTGCCCGAAGACGGCGTCGAAACCGCCGCTGGCGACGTCGCCGGCCTCGACCTCAAGCCCTTCTTTGACGAGTACGTGCGCGGCACCAACGACGTGCCGCTCGCCGGACTGCTCGAGCCCTACGGCATCCGCCAACACCTGCGTCCTCTCGACAGCGACAGCGATCAGGGCGGCAAGAGCGGCAAGAAAGACGCCGACAAACGCGGCGCCCTCGGCGTCACCACCGGCGGCGGCGACGACGGCGCCCACCTCGCCAACGTTCACGACGGCGGCGCCGCGCAAAAAGCCGGACTCAGCGCTGGCGACGTCGTCATCGCCGTCGACGGCCTGCGCTGCTCGCGCGGTGCGCTCAACCGCATGGTCTCTGAGCGCACGCCCGGCGAGCGCTTGCACCTGCACGTGTTTCGCCGCGATGAGCTCTTCGAGGTCGACGTCGTGCTGCAGGCCGCCGACAAAGAAGCCGCCTGGTTCACCCTCGACGATCAAGCTCCGCCTGAGGCCGTGAAGAAGCGCGCCAGGTGGCTGCTCACGAAGAGCGGCTGAAGGCGCAGTGACGATCCGCAAGAGCCCCGAGAACGCCACCGGCATCGCGTTTTTCGACGTCGACAAGACGTTGCTCGGCGTCAACAGCGCGACCCTCTGGCTCAAGCGCGAGTTCAAGGCCGGCAGCATCTCGCCATGGCAGGCGGCGCGCGCGGGGTTCTGGGTCTTTCTCTACGAGCTCGGCCTCGCGCGGATGGAAGACGTGCTGCACGACGCCATCGCCACGCTCAAGGGCAAGAACGAGCGCGACGTCATCGACCGCACGATGGAGTTTTACCGAGACGCCGTCGCCGCGACGATT
>JANNAY010000400.1:0-2460 GCA_031384945.1 Deltaproteobacteria bacterium | reverse complement strand
CCGCGACGACGACGGCGGCAACTTCTTCACGCCGCGCAGCGAAGGAGAAGTCTCGGGGCTCATACAAAAAGAAGAGGCCCGCATCGCTGCGGGCCTCTTCGGTGCGCGTGACGAGAAACGATCAGGCGGCGGCCTGGTCGGGCTTCTTCTTCACCTTCGTCGCAGCGACGGTGACGTCGGCGCCGAGGCCCGAGCCAATGCGCATGTTGTAGAAGCTGCGGTAGACGAAGATGGCGCTGATGACGAAGAAGACGACGCCGAGGCCGTAGCGGACGGTGAGGTCGGTGATGCCGATGGCGAGCTCAGCGGCCAACAAGCCGAACAGCGACGTGAACTTGATGACCGGGTTCATCGCGACCGACGACGTGTCTTTGTAGGGGTCGCCGACGGTGTCACCGACGACGGTGGCGTCATGCAGCGGCGTGCCCTTCATGCGCAGCTCGACCTCGACCATCTTCTTCGCGTTGTCCCAGGCACCGCCGGCGTTCGCCATGAAGTTGGCCTGGAAGAGGCCGAACAAAGCAATCGCGATGAGGTAACCGATGAACAACCACTCGTTGAAGAAGGCGAAGGCGAGGGCCGAGAAAAACACAGTCAGGAAGATGTTGAACGTGCCCTTCTGCGCCGCTTCGGTGCAGATCTGGACAACCCGCTGCGAGTCTTCGGTCGAGGCCTTTTCGCCGTCGAGCTTGATGTTGTCGCGGATGAACTCGACGGCGCGGAAGGCGCCGGTGGCGACGGCCTGGGTGGCGGCGCCGGAGAACCAGTAGATGACCGATCCACCCAGCAACAAACCGAGCAGGAACGGCGGGTAGAGCAGCGAGAGGTTCTCGGTGTTGGTCTTCAATCCATCGGTCAACGTCATGACGAGAGAGAAGATGAGGGTCGTGGCGCCGACGACGGCGGTGCCGATGAGCACGGGCTTGGCGGTGGCCTTGAAGGTGTTGCCGGCCGCGTCGTTGTCTTCGAGGTATTGCTTGGCTTTGTCGAAGTCGACGTCGAAGCCGAACTCTTTTTTCACGTCTTCTTTGAACGTCGGGATGTTCTCGATGAGCGAGAGCTCGTAGACTGACTGCGCGTTGTCAGAGACGGGGCCGTAGCTGTCGACGGCGATGGTCACGGGACCCATCGACAAGAAGCCGAAGGCCAACAAGCCGAAGCCGAAGATGCCGGGGGCGGCCATGATCGACGCCGGGATGTCTTTGGCGACGAAGTAGCTGGCGCCCATCAAGACGGTGATGGCGATGCCCAACCAGTAGGCGGCGTAGTTGCCGGCGACGATGCCCGACAAGACGTTGAGCGACGGGCCCTGCTTCGAGGCGTCGACGATCTCTTTGATGTGGCCGGCCTTCATCGAGGTGAAGACCTTGACGACCTCGGGGATGAGGGCGCCGGCCAGGGTGCCGAGGCTCATGATGGTGGCGATGCGCCACCAGAAGCCGCTCTCGGCCTCTACGTCGCCGAGCAGCCACTTGGTGATGCCGAACGTGGCCGCGATCGAGACAGCGGCGGTGATCCAGATGAGGCGGGTGAGGCCGGCTTCGAAGTCCATCTTGTCGGCGTTCTTCTTCGCCGAATCCAGGATGTAAGAGATGCCATAGCTTGCGAGCGACGTGATGATCATGACCGAGCCGACGATGAACATCCACGCGATGATTTGGCCCTGCATCGCGGCCTTGGCTTTGTCGACAGCCAACATCACGAAGGTGATGAGGGCGACGGCGGTGACGCCGTAGGTCTCGAAGCCGTCGGCGGTGGGGCCGACGCTGTCGCCGGCGTTGTCGCCCGCGCAGTCAGCGATGACGCCGGGGTTTCTGGCGTCGTCTTCTTTGATCTTGAAGACGATCTTCATGAGGTCAGAGCCGACGTCGGCGATCTTGGTGAAGATGCCGCCGGCGATGCGCAGGGCCGCGGCCGAGAGCGACGTGCCGATGGCGAAGCCGATGAAGCAGGCGCCAGCGACGTCTTCGGGGACGACGAGCAGCGTGGCGATCATGACGATGAGGCTCATCGACACGAGCACAAGGCCGATCGACATGCCGGCCTTGAGCGGGATGGCGTAGGCCGGGTACGGGCGGCCCATCAGCGCCGCAAAGGCCGAGCGGCTGTTGGCGTAGTTGTTCATGCGCATGCCGAAGGCCGCGATGAAGACCGAGCCGCCGATGCCGATGAGCGAGAAGATCAAGACGATGACGACGCCGGCAGGGCCCATCTTCAGCGGGTGCATGACGCCGAAGTAGATGACCATGACGACCGCGATCATGGCCCACAGCTGGGCGATGAACTTGACCTGCGTGATCACATAGGTCTTGCATGTCGCGTAGATGAGCTCTGAAATGTCGAGCATTGCCTTGTGAACGGGCAACTTTTGCACCTGCATGAACATCACGACGCCGACGACCATGCCGAGCACGGCGATGACCAGTCCGCCGGTGAGCAGCTGGCTGGCGGGGATGCCGG
>JANNAY010000378.1:0-2176 GCA_031384945.1 Deltaproteobacteria bacterium | reverse complement strand
CCCCGAAACGGGGGGAAGTCGACACCCGTGACGTCGTCGAAACTGAGACGGCGCTCGAAGATGCAGCCTCCCGCGGGTGTGCATTTCCCCCCGGTTTCGGGGGGCCAGGGGGGCGTTTCGTCGACGACGATGCACTACTCCGTCGTCGTCACCGGCTCCGTCGTTGTCGTCGTCGTCGGATCCGTCGTCGTCGGATCCGTCGTCGTCTCTGGCGGCGCCGCGATGAACAGCTGCGGCGCGCGCGCCTGCAGCAACACCGTCGACGCCACCGGAAAAAACGGCCGCGCCACGACGTAGACGAGGGGCAATCCCATCATCACGCGGGCCAGGGCGAGGCCCGCGCCTTCGGCGCCACACGACTCGAGCAACCGCGCCGGACGCACCAACATCGCCATGCTCTTGCGCAGCGACCACGCCCACATGCGAAAGGGAAAGAGCACCCGCGACCGCGCTCCCAGCGTCGTCAACACGTGCAACGGCAGCGGGTCGCGGTCAGGAGCCTGCCGCCAGGCCCACGACGTCTTGCCGAGGGCGATGACGGCTACCCAATAATAAATCACCAGCGCAGCCGCGGCATTGATGCCTACGTTGATGGCGTCGCCGAAGAAGGGCACGGCGACGACCAAGACCGAGCCGACGACCACGATGAACGGGATGAGCGTCACCCCCATCACCAGCACGCCCTGCAGGCGCCGCCGCATCTTGGTCGCGATCCACCTGAGGTTGACGCGCACGCGCGGGTCGACGACGTCTTCGTCGGGTTCGACGCCGACCAGCCGCGCCACATCGGCGCCAATCTGATCGTGCAGCTCGCGCGAGAGCGCGATGACGAGCCACTCGGTGATGGCCAGCGCGCCGATGAAGGCGGCGATGCCGGTGGCGCCGTCTGTCATGGAAATGTGTCCGTTTTCGCCGATCTTGATGTCTTCGAAATCGACGAGAACGTACCAGGCGATGCCAAGGACGGCGGCGATGACGACCTGCGCCAGCAAGACGCGCTGCGCCCGCGGTCCGAGCTCGGCGTGGTGCAGGCAGCGGTTGGCGAGCACGAAGGGCAACGTGAAGCCAAAGAGAAAACGCCGCCAACGATTGCGCAGCGTCGCTTCGACCGTTGGCACATGCAGCGTGCCGGTGCGCAGGTGCACCACGCTTCGGCGCGCGTCGTCGACGTAGCTGCGCATGCGTCGCCTAATTCACCGACAACAGCGTCGGCTCGTAGTCAGACGGGGCCATGAACCCGAGCAGGTTCATCAGCGTCGCGGCGATGTTGGCGAGCCCCGGCACGGGCAGGTCGTGCCGCAGCGTCACCCGTGCATCGAGGCCAGCACCGCCGATGCAGAACGGCACCGGCGCCAACGTGTGCGACGTCTTCGGCAGCACCTTGCCGGTGGCGTCTTTGAGCGGCACGCCCTTCTTGTCGCGCAGCGCCATGTCGTCGGCGTTGCCGTGGTCGGCGGTGACGAGAAAGACGCCGCCAGCGGCTTCGACGCAGGCGATCATGGCGGCGACGGCGGCGTCGGCTGCCTCGCAGCTCTTGATGGTGGCCTTGAGGTCGCCGGTGTGGCCGACCATGTCGCCGTTGGCGAGGTTGACGCGCACGACGTCGAACTTGCCCGACACCAGCGCCGCGCAGGCGGCCTCGCCGATCTCTTTGGCCTTCATCTCGGGACGGTCTTCGAACGGCGGCAGGTTCGACGGCACCTCGACGTACACCTCTTTGTCGTCGTCGAACTTGCCGGTTCTGTTGCCATTCCAGAAGTACGTCACATGGCCGTACTTCTGTGTCTCTGAACAGGCGAAAGTACGAATGCCAGCATGCACCAAATATTCGCCGCTCGTCTTCTCGATCGTCGGGGGCGTGACGAGGTAGTGCTTCGGCAGGTGCAGGTCGCCGTCGTATTCCATCATGCCGGCGTAGACGATCTGGGGCACCCGCTTGCGATCAAATGGCTTGAAGACGACGTCTTCAAATGCCCGTGTGATCTGCAGCGCCCGATCGCCGCGGAAGTTGCAGAAGACGACCGCGTCGCCGTCTTCGATGGTGCCGACGGGTGTGCCGTCTTTGGCGATGACGAACGGCGGCAGGTGTTGGTCGCTGCAGCCGTTGGGGTTGCTTGCCCGCGCGGCGCTGTGCTCCAGATTGTACGCGTTGAGGTCTTCGATAATCTTGCGCTGC
>JANNAY010001179.1:0-1800 GCA_031384945.1 Deltaproteobacteria bacterium | reverse complement strand
CGGCGTGTCGTCGGGCGGCGGGCTGCTGTGGGATCTTTTCGGTTGGGGCAAGGCCCCGACGACGACGACGAAAGACAACCAGGTCGAGCCGCAGGCCCGCTGGATGTTGCAGTACCTCGCGACCAAAGACCGCGACGGCGAGATTCGCGTTGGCTACTGGGCCACCGGCACCGCCGGCAAAGACGTCGAGATCCTCGGAGAGCTGAGCGCCAACGGCGCCGACAAAGCGGCGTTCTCGGGCCCGCGCTACCCCGGCAAGCGCACGATCCTCGCGCCCGCCATGCGCGACTACGTGAAGTACCTGCAGCAGAAGGCGAAGCAGGGCTGCAAACGCGGCTGCGCCGTCATCATCACCGACGGACAGATTCACGACACCGACGACGTGCATGCGTATTCGGCCGAGGTCGCGAAGATGGTCGCCCAGGGCCGCCTGCCCCGCGTCAACTTCGTGCTGGTCGGCGTCGGCAGCCAGATCGACGAAGAGCAGCTCGAGAAGATCTCGCACCAGGAATTCGCCGGCGTCGGTCACCTCTGGTGCCACCGCGTCGCCGCCGAGATCAAAGAGATCGCCGAGCTCGTCGCCGTGCTCGTCGACGAGACCATGACCGTCGCGTCGGGCGGCACCATCACCGACGACAAAGGCACCGTCTTGAAGATCTACGAGGGCCGCTTGCCCGCTGTGCTCGAGTTCGAAGTGCCCGAGGGCGCCGAGAGCTTCACCCTCGAGGTCAACGGTCAGCGCTACACCCAGCCGCTGCCCGATGAAGACCACCACGGCGACGACGACGACGACGACGACCACCATTGATTTCCGGAAGGCAGGAGCACGCCATGGGACATCGTCACGAAGTCATTCAGCGCCCGTTCTCTGACGTGCATCGCACCGGCAACAAGGTGGTGGCGACGTTGCTGCACGACCCCAGCGTCGAAGGCCTCGACGTCAGCTTCTACATGGACGGCTCGGCGTCGATGGAGCCAGAGTATGGTCCACGGGGCGTGCTGGCGAAGCTGGGTGGTGTGAAGAACAACGTCGAGCCGCAGATGCGGTGGATGTTGGAATACCTCGCCTCGAAAGATCGCAACGGGCTGCTGCGGGTCGCCTACTGGGCCTGCGGCAGCGGCTCTGAGCTCGAGCACCTCGGTGAGCTCGATGCCGTGCGGGCGAAAGATCACAAGTTTCCTGGTCCGCAGCGCTACGGCAAGGGCACTGTGATGTTGCCGGTGCTTCGCGATTTCATCAGCTATATGAAAGAGCAAGTGCCCCAGGGCTGCAAGCGAGGATTGGCCGTCATCATCACCGACTCACAGATGCATGATCCCGACGATATCCTCGCCTACTCGACCCAGGTCGCCAAAGAGATCGCCGCGGGTCGGTTGCCGCGCCTCAACTTCGTCCTCGTCGGCGTCGGCGCCGCCGTCGACGAAGAGCAGATGGAGAAGATCGCGCACGCGACCTACCCGGGCGTGGGCCACCTCTGGTGCCACCGCCACGCCGACCGCATGGAAGAGATGGCCGACCTCGTCGCTGTCCTCGTCGACGAGACGATGACGGTCGCCGCTGGCGGCCGCGTCATCGACGACGGCGGCCACGTCTTGCGCGTGTGGGAGGGCCGCTTGCCTGCCGTCCTCGAGTTCGACGTGCCTGCCGGCTGCGAGGCGTTCACGCTCGAGGTGAACGGTCAGCAGTTCCGCCAGGGCATCCCCGAAGAAGACCACGACGACGACGACGACGACGAGGACAAAAAACCGCCGCCGCCGACGCAGCACCCCCCACAAAAGAAGCACGGCCCCCACAAAAAC
>JANNAY010001178.1:0-8793 GCA_031384945.1 Deltaproteobacteria bacterium | reverse complement strand
GTCAGCCCGGGGATCCACGACGCCAGCCGCCCGACCACGATGGGCGCCGACAAGAGTGCGCAGGCAGCGCCGAAGACGCCCGTGGCCAACGCCCCCAACAAAAACGGCCGCTGATCCGGACGCGAACGCACACCGACCAGGCCGCCGACGACGACCGCGACGACGACGACGGGCACCAACAACAGCGTGTGGGCCACGCCTTCGAGGCCGGCGACATCAACGATGACGGTGCTGCCTTCGACGACGGCCGACAGCTCCATCAGTCTTCGACCGGAAAGCTGGCGTGGTCGGCCGTGACCGAGCTGGCTTCGGCGGCAGCGAGCACGCCCTCGACCGCAGCGTCGTCGAGATCGCGGCCGGGGACTGTGACCCAAGAGGCGCCGTCCCAGACCTCGCCGCCAGAGAACTGCGATTTATAACTCATGGTTCGCGAGCCGCGGACGAGGTATCCGAGATAGTAATACCTCTTGTTCCACCGCCGACACAGGTCAATCTCCCACAGCGCCGAGAACACGCCGGGCGAGAGATCGCGCAGCGCAGGATCCCAGTAGAAGTAGACGGTGCTGACGCCGTCGTCGACGACATCGACGATGCCGACGGCGACCAATTTGCCGGCCTGGTCGCGCCAGGCGAGCTCCCACGTGTCGGCGACGGTGTCGACGAGAAATCGCGCATACGATTCTTCGTCAGCTTGCTGTCCATCTTTGTCGTGTTGGTCTTCTTGGTAGCGCGCATACAGCTGTAAGTGCTCGGCGTCGAGCTTCGGCCGGATGACGTCGACAGCGAACAGGCCATCGCAGCGCTTGAACACCCGTTTCTGCGATCGCGAGAGGGTGAAGCGCTCGACGTCGATGCGGAAGGGCTGGCACCGGCGGCAGCCGACGCAGACGGGGCGGTAGACCAGCGTTCCTGATCGACGCATGCCGAGCGACATGGCCTGCTGGTAGTCGAGCTGCTTGAGCCGGCCGGGCAGGGCGAACGCCGTGCGCGAGGCCCGCGGCGAGCCGCTCTCGCTGACGCCGAAGTAGGCGCAGTCACCGTCGACGACGACCAGGGGACCGAGCACCGGCAAGCCGGCGGGCGGTGGAATCACCTTGGGCTTCTGCGCCGTGGACACAGGCCGAGCCTACCGCCTGCGCCACGAAGACTGTTGTCAACGCGCAAGGCGGCTGGTAGCTGCCGGCTCGAGCGATCTCCCCGCCGGGAGATCTGTGCGACCGCCGTGAGGCGAGAGCAGGAGTCGGTATGAAGGTTCGCGCGTCGGTGAAGCCCATGTGCAACAAGTGCAAGGTCGTTCGCCGCAAGGGCGTTGTCCGCGTCATCTGCGGCGAGCCCACCCACAAGCAGCGCCAAGGCTGAAGCCTTGGAGCCCCGGGCGTCCGCCTGTGGGTCTGCTTGATTCTCGCGCATGGAGATCGGCCTCCTCTCTCACGAGACAGGGCCGGTGGAGCGCGAAGAGCGGCGCCGGAGAGACATCCGGTTCAGCTGTTCCAAGTGAATGACGAATTCGTCGAAGTCGACGGCATCGTTGCCACACCTCCATGCACCATTTCTGGTTTGTAGTCGTACCTTTCCGTGTACGGCGATAGGTTTCGGAGGAAAAAGTGGCTCGTATTGCTGGTGTCGACCTTCCGCGCAACAAAAAGATGGGTGTTGCGCTCACGTACCTCTACGGCGTGGGACCTGTGAATGCCCTGCGCATTCTCACGGCTGCCAAGGTCGACGCCGAGAAGCGTTCCGACGACGTCGGCGAAGACGAAATCGCCCGCATCCGCGACGTGCTCGAACAGGGCTACAAGGTCGAGGGCGACCTGCGCCGCGACGTCGCGCTCAACATCAAGCGCCTGATGGACCTCGGCTGCTACCGCGGCCTGCGCCACCGCAAGGGCCTGCCGGTCCACGGTCAGCGCACGCACACCAACGCCCGCACCCGCAAGGGTCCGCGCAAGGCTGTGGCCCGCAAGCCCTCCGCGCCGACGAAATAAGCGCTTAGGCCACGGCCTGAGCGGTTTCGTTATCGCACCATCTCACTCAACTTTCGCTTTACAGGATACAGACAATGGCTTCTCCCAAGGGCAAGAAGAAGGTCAAGAAGAACGTCGCGATTGGTATCGCGCACGTCCTCGCGTCCTTCAACAACACCGTCATCACCGTCACCGACACCCAGGGCAACACGATCTCGTGGTCGTCCTGCGGCGCTCGCCAGTTCAAGGGCTCGCGCAAGTCGACGCCGTTCGCGGCCCAGGTCGCTGCCGAAGACGCCTGCCGCAAGGCGCAGGACAACGGCATGAAGGCCCTCGAAGTTCGCGTGAAGGGTCCCGGCTCCGGCCGTGAGTCCGCCCTGCGCGCGATCGCCAACTCGGGCATGCGCGTCACGCTCATCCGTGACGTCACGCCGGTGCCGCACAACGGGTGCCGCCCCCCCAAGCGCCGCCGCGTCTGAGCTTGCGCTTGCGTCATCGAGTGAAAGCTCGATGGCGCGCACCATTTCGTGTCTCTCGTTCTCATGAGGCTCGTCGCCAATTCCGGCGGGGCGTCTCGAGAGAGCTGGAAAGAAGGATAGAGAACTATGTCGATGCAGAAGAACTGGCGTGATCTGATTCGTCCGAAGAACATGGTCGTCGACCGCGACACCCTGTCGGCCACCTACGGCAAGTTCGTCGCCGAGCCCCTCGAGCGCGGCTACGGCGTCACCCTCGGCAACAGCCTGCGCCGCATCCTGCTGTCTTCGTTGCAGGGAGCGTCGTTCACGTCCGTCCGCATCGACGGCGCTTCTCACGAGTTCATGAGCGTCCCCGACGTCAAAGAAGACGTCACCGACATCATCTTGAACCTCAAAGAAGTCGACATGAAGCTGCACGGCGCCGCCGACGGCAAGACCGTGCGCCTCGAGATTCAGGGACCGAAGGAAGTGAAAGCTTCCGACATCACGCACGACGAGAGCGTCGTCATCCTGAACCCCGACCAGCACATCTGCACCGTCGCTGAAGGCGGCACGTTCAAGGCCGACCTCACGATCAAGCGCGGCCGTGGCTACGTGCCCGCCACGCAGTTCCGCCAAGAAGGCCAGCCCGTCGGCACGCTGCCGATGGACGCCCTCTTCAGCCCCATCGTCAAGGTCAACTACAACGTGACGCACGCGCGCGTTGGCCAGCAGACCGACTACGACAAGCTGTCGCTCGAAGTGTGGACCAACGGCGCCGTCACCCCCGAAGACGCCGTCGGCATCGCAGCCAAGATCATGAAAGAGCAGGTCAGCATCTTCATCAACTTCAACGAAGAAGTTGAGCCCGAGCTGCCCGAGCCCGAGATCAAAGAAGAGCGCGTCAACGAGAACCTGCTCCGCAGCGTCGACGAGCTCGAGCTCTCGGTGCGCTCGGCCAACTGCCTGCAGAACGCCAACATCAAGTTCATCGGCGATCTCGTGCAGAAGTCCGAGAGCGAGATGCTCAAGACCAAGAACTTCGGCCGCAAGTCCCTCAAAGAGATCAAAGAGATCCTCCACGAGATGGGCCTGTCGCTCGGCATGAAGCTCGAAAACTGGCCGCCGAAGGCCGGCGGCGCCAAGCCTGTCATCGTCTCGGGTCCGGTCATCCGTGAGTCCCTCGACGACCTGGGCGACGACGAAGGCGACGACGCCGAGATGTGATTTCCCAGCGCCTGGAGGTGGGTGATTCCACCTCCGGGTTTGCTTTTCAGTTTACTGCGCGTCGCGAGACGCCCACAGATTCAGGAGACGAAACATGCGCCACAGAAACCAAGGCCGGAAGCTCGGACGCACGTCGGCCCACCGCACCGCTCTCTTCCGCAACATGGCGACCTCGCTGTTCCGCCACGAGCGCATCGAGACCACCGACCAGAAGGCGAAAGAGCTGCGCCGCTTCGCCGAGCAGCTGATCACCCTCGGCAAGCGTGGCGACGTCCACGCCCGCCGTCAGGCCTTCGCTGACATCCGCGATCAAGAGATCCTCGCCAAGCTCTTCGGCGACATCGCCGTGCGCTACAAGACGCGTCCGGGTGGCTACACCCGCATCACGAAGTCGCGCATCCGCAAGGGCGACAACGCGCCGATCTCGATCATCGAGCTCGTGGGCAACGAGCAGCCTTTGACGGCTGCCACCGGCTCCGACGACTGATCGATCCATTGGATCGTGAAAAGCTGAAGCCCGCGCTGTCGTCGACCCCGGTCGGTGCCACGCGGGCTTCTCTTTTTTCGCTGTTGCAGGTCGCCGCCGTGCGCTTCGTCTGCCGCTGCGCCGACGTCGTCGTGCTGCGCGGGCAGCTGCGGCAGGCGTACCTGCACTGCTGGCGCGCACTCCCCTCGCCCTACGACGTCTCCGGCAAAGGCGCTGGCGTCTACGGCGAATCCTTCGTCGTCACGGCCCGTGCGATCCTGAGAAAACATGGCGCCGCAGAAGGCTCCACCGTCGTCGACCTCGGCTGCGGCCGCGGCAACGTCGTCGTCGCCGCCGCCTCCCTCGGCGCCAACGGCAGAGGCGTCGACGTCGAAGCCGCCCACGTCGACGCCGTCAGAGACGCCCTCGCCGTCGTCGGCGCCAGCGTCGACGTGGGCGACGCCCGCGACGTCGAATTCGCCGGGGTCACCCATGTCTGGTGCGCCTGGGCGACGTGGCCGGCGGAGCTTCGACGCGCTGTCTCGACAAAGATGCACGGGTTGCCCAGCGGCGCCGTCGTCGTCGGCGTCGTCCACGGCGTCGACGACGAAGAATTCGACGTCGTCGAACGCGCGCGCGCCGCCTTCTCGTGGGGCCTCGCCGACGTCGTCGTCAGCCGGCGCCGGTAGGCTCGCGCCGCAGAGCCCCCAGGGCCCCAGGGCACACCCCGGGTCGCGTCGAGCGCACGCCGTTGCTCGCCGCCGCAGACCTCACCCCTCGCTGCGCTCGGACCTCTCCACGAGCGCTCGCAAAAGCCTCGCTGTGGAGAGGTGCAATCAGGATTTGATCGCACAGTCGAGGCTATCATTGCTGATTCATTCTGCCGGGTCTTTGCCGTTCCAAGGACAGACTTTAAGCAGATTTCGTGACCCGATCGTCGAAGATCGAGGCTCCCACCGTGGCAAGTTTGTCAATCCAACGCATTGTGAGTCCGCGATGACTGCCAGATTTACCTCTCCACAGCGAGGCTTTGCGAGCGCCCGTGGAGAGGTCCGAGCGCAGCGAGGGGTGAGGTCTTCGGGCCGAGCCACGGGGCGGTCGGCCGGCAAAGATGTGACGAATCGTGAGCCCATGGGCGCGGCCGCAGCATCTTCGATCCCCGTTTTGCATCGGCCCCCATAGCGGCCGTGATCTGCGGTGATCGACGACGTCACGACCGCGGCCATGGGCAGGGCGCGCCACATTCATGAGGCCCGCTTCGGTGAGAGAAGTCAGCGCGCAGCGGGGGTACTGGGGGTTCTGCGGCGCGAGCAACGCAAGGCAACGATGTGACCAATCGTGAGGCCCCCTCTGAAGCGCGACCTCGGTTCGAGGAAGTCGGCGCGACTACTTCTTCAAGTAGCCGTCGCCGGCGCCCGACCAGCGCTCGGTGGTGACGATGGGCTTCTTCGCTTCGGCGGCGTCGAAGTCGGGGTCGCCGTCGAAGTTGATGGCGCGGCAGCCGTCTTCGTCGGTGCGGACGAAGACGAGGTCGCCGCTGCCGTCGTCGGCGACGTCGGGGCCGGCGACGCTGATGTGCCGGTCGCACTCGGCGTTCGACGATTGGCGATCGGTCTCGAGGGTCAGCAAGACGATGACGCCCACCGACGTCTGCCGCACCCACGTCGTCGTCGTGGTGGTCGTCGACGATGATCCGTCGCGGGCTTCGTCGGTGACGACGTTGTCGTAGGCCTGCCAGCGCTGCCCCTTCTTGACCTCGACGTCGCCCACGTAGTCGCCGGTGACGCCAGCGTCGACGAGGGACTGGGCCCGCTGCTTCTTCGTCGGCGCCTGCCACGTCGGGCACGGCTTCTTCGCCAACGCCGCCGGCAGCGTCTTCGTGGGAACGCGGCGCAGGTAGACGCCGTCTTTGACGTCGCGCAGCCGCGCCACCAGGGCCCCCGCTTTCGCCGGGGCGCAGACGCCGACGATGGCGACGAAGAAGCCCTTGTTCAGTCCGGGGACGTCGTCGCTGTGCACGACCAGCGGCTGGGCGCCCCGGAGCTGCGCGGGGGCGAGCGTCGCGAACTCGGCGAGGGCTTTGTCGCCGTCGACGGGCTTCGCGCCGCCGCCCCAGATCAAAAGCGACGTCGACGGCGGCGCCGACAACAACAACAGCGCGACGAGCATCATCGCGGCAGCTCGTCGAGGTAGCGGCCCAGCGTCGTCATCCACGGCGGCAAGATGATGCCGGTGAGCTGCTCGGTGCGCGTCGTGTCGAGCACCGACCACGCCGGACGCACCGCCGGCGTCGGATACGCCGACGTCGGGATCGCCTCGATGTGCTGCACCTTCAGCGCGTGACCGCGCTCGCGGGCGCCGTCTCTGATGGCGCAGGCAAAGGCGTGCCACGTCGTCGGTCCGGCGTCGGCGACGTGGGTGATGCCGCCTGCGTCGCTGCCCTGACCGAGGGCCAACAACGTCGACGCCAGCGTCTGCGTCGACGTCGGCCGGCCGTGTTGGTCGCCGACCACCTTGAGCTGCTCGCGCTCGCTCATCAGCTTCAGCATCGTCGTCACGAAGTTCTTGCCGCCGTAGCCGAAGAGCCACGACGTGCGCACGACGAGCCCCTTGCCGTTCGTCGCCTCGAGAAAGCGCTGCTCACCCACCAGCTTCGTGCGCCCGTACGCGCCGAGGGGGGCGGTCTTGTCGTCGGGCGACCACGATTGCTTCGAGGTGCCGTCGAAGACGTAGTCGGTCGACACGTGCAGCGCGCGGGCGCCGGTGCGGGCGGCGGCGGCGCCGAGCACGCCGGGGCCGTCGCCGTTGCTGCGGAGTGCGGTGGCTTCTTCGGCTTCGGCTTTGTCGACGGCTGTGTACGCCGCGCAGTTGATGATCAGCGCCGGTGTGTGGACGTCGACGTAGGCGTTGACGGCGTCTGTGTCGGCGACGTCGACGTCGGAGCCGCTGATGACGACGTCGTGGGAGGTGTCTGTCAGCGCGCGCTGCAGGGCCTGGCCGAGCATGCCGCGGCCGCCGGGGATCCAAATCTTCATGCTTGTTCGCCTTCGTGCTGGGGCAGTCCTCTTAACCTTCCGGCGAACCGACTGCCCACGAGCAGCTCAGCGTTTGCGGAGCAGCGCGAAGAGCTGCACGCCGAGGGGCGAACGCTCGAAGTTGGCGAAGTTCGCCGCCCACAGCGCCAGCGACACGGTCTTCTCGACGACGCCGTAGGGCTTGTCGCCGGCGAAGCGCGCCAGTGCGGCCTCGGGGTTCAGGTTGGTCGCCCACTTGGTGAAGGCGTAGGTCGGAAACCCCCACGACAAGAGCTCGACGACGTCGAAGCCGGCGCCTTCGGCCTGCAGCGCCAGCTCGCGCGGGCGGGGGTGTCGCACGTGTCCGAAGACCTTCTCGGTCGCGTGCACCTTGCCGGTGGGCGTGGTGACGACGGCGTGTCCGCCAGGGGCGAGGGCATCGGCGATGCGGCGCAGCGCCCCCTCGGGCGCGTCGAGGTGCTCGAGCACTTCGCCGCAGACGACGACGTCGAAGCCCTTGCCGCAGTGTTGTGGCAGGGGCTCGCGCTCGACGTCGGCGACGGCGAACTGCATGTGGGGAAACAACCGGCGGTTGCGCTCGACGACGACGCTCGAGAGGTCGACGCCGTGCAGCGCCTTGCCGGGAAACCGCGTGTCGATCTGGCGATGCTGGTGGGCGTTGCCGCCGCCGCGTTCGAGCAGCGACTCGAACCGCAGCCCCGCGAGAAATTTCAGCACGTGGGCCCGGCGGTGGCGCGCCCCCGGGTTGAAGCGGATGTAGTCCGACAGCTGCGGCCACATCGCGTCGTAGACAGCGCGGTTTGTCGTCGTCGCGGACGGGACGGGCGGCGTCGTTTCCTGCATGAGCCCCGTTGACAGGTCACGTCGTCGCTCGGTAGGGGTAGGGCAGGAATCAGAGTCCCTGACAAACGTGTTGGGGAATCGTCTAACGGCAGGACAACGGATTCTGATTCCGTTTATCTAGGTTCGAATCCTAGTTCCCCAACCAAGAGAGAACCCCGCAGTGATGCGGGGTTCTTTCTTTGTGCGCGTTCACTTCGCGAGCGCCGACTCGACCCAGGCCACCGGTGGCGTCTTCTGAAAGCGGCCGTCGACGGCGTAGACGCGACAGCGCATCGCGAACCCGGTCGGCACCTCAGCAGCCGGCGCGACGTCGACGCCATCGACGCGCAGGGTCGGCGAACCGACGAACTGCAGGGCCTCGGCGTCCGCGGCCTCGACGCGCACGGCGCGCACGACGACGCCTGCGTGGCGCGCGGCGACGTCGTGGGCCAGCGCCAGCGCGGGCGCCGCACCGGGGCAGCCGTCGAAATAGAGGACGTCGATGACGGGCATGGGCGACGATGACACGCGAACGAACGGAGCAGGATCACGCAAGCGCGCCAAGGGGTCGGGGTTGGTCGGGAGAGGCCAGTTCCTCAACGACGGCAGGACGACCGTCTGCATCCAGCGCTTCGAATCGGGGTTCTTTCTTTCGCCCGCCCGCTGTCTCCGTCGGGCGGCGGCAGTCGAGGCGCGGTTACCCTGAAGGCATGCGCAGCAATCTTTTGCTTCTCACCGTGGCGGGGGCCATGGCGGTGCAGACCCCTGCCTGGGCCGCCCGTGACGACGAGGGCGGCTGGGCAGCGCAGCCGCTGGTGCTG
>JANNAY010000269.1:0-5761 GCA_031384945.1 Deltaproteobacteria bacterium | reverse complement strand
TCGGCATCGCCGCCCTCGCGCGCAAGCGTCCGGGCGCCACCATGGCCTCGCTGCGCGACACGCTGGCGCAGCACCCCGACGGACGCGTCAAAGACGCCGCCAACGACGTCGCTGGCGGCGACCGCGCCCCCGGCCCGCGCGCGCTCGTGCTGCCGGCGCCGTCGCCGGGGACGCTGCCGTTGGCGGCCATCCTGCACACCAACCGCGGCGACGTGACCATCGCCTTTGAACGAGAGGTTGCCCCGCGCACGGTGAAGTCTTTCGTCGACCTCGCGGCGAAGGGCACGTTCAACAACACGCCGTTTCACCGCGTCGTCGCCGACTTCGTCGACCAGACCGGCGACCCGCGCGGCGATGGATCGGGCGGTCCGGGCTTCACCATCCCCTGCGAGAACAGCGATCTGCCGTTCACGCGTGGCGCCGTCGGCATGGCCCACGCCGGCAAAGACACCGGCGGCAGCCAGTTCTTTCTGACCCAGTCGCACCAGCCGCATCTCGATGGCCGCTACACGCTCTTCGCACGCGTGGTCGGCGGCGAGTCGGTGATGGACAGCCTGCAGAAAGACGACCTCTTGCAGTCGGTCGAGATCACGACGGCGCTGCGCCCCCGCTGACCGCGCCGACCGCGCGGACTGCTGCCACGACGTCGCAATTGGGTTCTGGCGAACGTGTATGAGGCGCTGCTTCGCTTTGGCGCGGGCGATCCGACAGCACGGCCGCGCGTCACCGAAGCAGCGAGACACACCGTCTCACGACGAGCGAAGGCCGATCGCGCTCCTCAGACTGCTGTTCATGAAGCGCGTCTTGCCCCTCGCGATCGTGCTGGCCCTCTCGGCCACTGGCTGCTCGCTCTTCCTCCCCACGACGAGCGAAGGCGAAGGTGACGTCGGCGAAGGCGAAGGCGAAGGTGACGTCGGCGAAGGCGAAGGCGAAGGTGACGTCGGCGAGGGCGAAGGAGAAGGAGAAGGAGAAGGAGAAGGAGAAGGCGAAGGCGAAGGAGAAGAAGGCGAAGGAGAAGAAGGCGAAGGAGAAGGCGCCGGCGTCTTCGCCTTCTGCGGCGACGTCCTCGTCGACACCACCCGCGATGAAGCCAACTGCGGCGAATGCGGCAACCGCTGCGCCGACGCCGGCTCCGTCTGTGAGGGCGCCGAAGAGTGCCGCGCCTTTGTCGATGGCGACGGCAACGTCGCTGGCGGCTGCTTCTGCGAGACGCGTCCCGCGGCGCTCAGCGTGTGCGGCGATGACACCTTCTGCGGCGTCGCCGACGACGGCACCAACATCTGCGCTGACCTCGACAGCGACGTCGACAACTGCGGCGAATGCGGCAACCAGTGCGACGACGACGGCCTCTTCTGCGACGGCGAAGAGGTGTGCGCGCCCTTCGTCAACAGCGACGGCGTCATCGGCGGCGCCTGCCAACACACCGCGCCACCGTGCGGCACCGACGGCTGCGACGAAGCCGCCGCCGACAACGTCGACGATGCCTGCGGCAACGGCTGCGACGACGCGCACCCTTGCCCCGACACCGGCTCCTTCTGCGACGTCTCGTTCAACTGCGAGAACAACCGCTGCGTCGAGATCCCCGCGAGCGCGCGCTGCCCCGACGCCTTTGCCCCCTTCTGCGTCGGCGGCGCCAGCATCGACGGCGGCGCCGATCAGCCCGCCGTGGGCAGCTGCGTCGCCTGCCGCGACGACGCCGACTGCGCCGTCGGCAGCTGCGTCGACAACGCCTGCACAGGTCCTTGATGCGGGCTGGCCGTCGGGCGCACGGGATGTCAGACCCCGGCCCATGCGGCACCTGCGAAGCACCCTCGACGTCGGCGATCAGAAGTCTCTCGAAGCGCTGCTCTTGCGCGCGCAAGAGCTGAAGCGCCACCGCGCCGCGCGGCGCCTCGCGCCGACCCTCGCTGGACGCGTCGTCGGCATGCTGTTCGAGAAGCCCTCGACGCGCACGCGCGTGAGCTTCGAGAGCGGCGTGAAGTTGCTCGGCGGCGCCACGGTGGTGCTGCAAGGGCGCGACATCTGGCTCAGCGCTTCGCCCGAAGACGGCGCTGCTGAAGTGCTGCGCGACACCGCCCGCGTGCTCGGCGGATCGCTCGACGCCATCGTCGTGCGTCCGCGCGGCGCCCACGCCACCGTCGAAGAGTGGGCGCGCCACGCCGGCGTTCCCGTCGTCAACGGCATGAGCGACCGCGATCACCCGTGTCAGGTGCTCACCGACCTCTTCACGATCTACGAGCGCCGCGAGCGTCCGTTCGCCGCCAGGGTCGCGTTTGTCGGCGACAGCGTGGCGATGGCGCAGGGCTATCTCGCGCTGTCGATCTTGTGCGGGCTCGAGGTGCGGCTCGCGCTGCCGGCCGGCGTCAGTGTCGACGCCGAGCTGCTGAAGAAGGCGCAAGCCAAAGCCAAAGTCACCGTGGTCGACGACGCCGCCAAAGCCGTCGAAGGCGCCGACGTCGTCGCCACCGCCGCGTGGAGCAAGCCGGTGCTCAAGGGCTTCTGCGTCGACGACGCGCTGCTCTCGCGCGCGTCGCCTGACGTCACCGTGCTGCACCCGCTGCCCGCCCAACGCGGACAAGAGATCACCGACGACGTCCTCGAGGGTCCGCGCTCGGTGGCGTTTCAGCAGGCGCAGAACCGCTTGCCCGTGCAGCAGGCGCTGCTCGAAGCGCTGTTCGCCGTCACCTGATCATTTCTTCGCAGCGACGACGGCGTCGCCGAAGCGCTCGGCGTTGACGAGCCAGCTGGCGGCGTTCTTGACGAAGCGGGCGGTGCCCGCGTCGTCCCACGAGACCGCGAGGCGGGTGAAGCCGCCGTCGACGACGAGGCGTTTGCCGTTGGCTTCGTAGGCGACGCTGACGAGGTTGCCGGCGCTGCCGTAGAGCAGGGGCGTGAAGCCCTGCGGCAGCTCAGGCGCACGAAAGCGCGAGGCGTTCGGCTGGGTTCCGCTGGCCCCGTACAAATCCTGGTTGTGGTCCTGCTTGCCCTTGAACTGCACGGTGGCGATGGTGACGCCCTCGTAGAGGTGCTCGAGGCCCGTCGTGACCAAGTGGCCGCGGCGCAGGCCGACCTTCTCGGCGTCGTTCTGGGCGATGCCGACGGTCTGGTCGGCGTAGAGGTCGCCTTCCATGCGCAGTCCGGGCAAGAGCGCCTGCGCGACGCGGTTGGTGTCGACGTAGAGCGGATCGTTGTCGCCCCAGAGGTACACGCCGTGGCCAGCGTCGAAGAAGTCTTTGATGGCGGCGATGTGCGCGTCTGACAGCAGCGGGTTCGACGTCGAGATGAGCCACAGCTGCGTCGACTTCGTCAGCGCTGCTTTGAACTCTTGCAACGGCGGCGTCGTGCCCCGCGCATAGACGACGGTGTTCAGGCCCTTCTGCAGCAGCGCGGCCTTGGTGTTCTCGAGCGTGTTGCCGACCTGATCGAGGATCAAGACGGTCTGGCCTTCAAAGGCGCCGTCGACGGCGAGGTCGTATTGGTTGCCCTGGGCGTTGCCGAAGCCGTCGCGGCTGACGGGTGCGGCGTCTTCGAGCTTCTTCAGCTTCGCGGGCGCGTGGGCGCTGACTTCGGCGGCGCTGCGTTCGTCGACGTAGGCGGCGGCGGGGGCGTTCTGTCCAGCGCTCGGCGTGTAGGGCGCGCCCGCGTGAAGCGAGAACGAGCGAAGAGCGTGATGAGCTTGCGCATGGGCCGTGGAACGCACCAGCGCGTTCCACGGTCTGTGGCGGGATCAGAAGAACGAGCGCAAGAAGTCGGCGAGGATCAGCGGACCCTGCGGGCTCCACACCGAGTGGCCGATGCCGCCGTCGGTGGGCTCGCACAGCGTGACGTCAGCGTCGGCGCAGGCGTCGTAGGCGCGGCATTCGGCGTCGACGTCGCTGGCCGACAGCGTCTGCGCGCATCCACCCACATCGGCCCAGTGCTGTGACGCAGCGACGCCCTTCGACGACGGCACGGTGCCGTCGCTGGTGGCGGCGATGATGAGCGCGGGGATCGGTGCTGAGACGCAGCTGTCGGGGTCGATGGTGTTGGCGGGGTCGCCGCTGGTGGCGCTGCCGTCTTCGATGCCGCCTTCGAAGACGGCGATGGCCGTCAGCGGTTCGCCATAGCAGGCGAGCGAGTTGGTGAAGTAGCCGCCGCCTGAGAAGCCGACAGCAAACGTGCGCGTGGTGTCGATGCACAGCTCGCCCTGCACGCGCGCCTTGAACGCGCGCACGGCCTGGATGTCGGGGTTGTCGGCGGGCTGCGTGAGCGTGTCCCACGAGAAGAAGTCTTCGAAGATGTTGAGGTTCTCGGCGTCGACGCTGACGATGATGGCGTCGTCGCGCAGGGCGTTGTGGATGCCGAAGGTGTTGGGGCCGATCGGTCCAGCGATGGCCTCGTCGCACGGACGGGTCGTGCCGGGGCGCACGCACTCTTGGTCGCCGTGAAACTCGAAGATCAACGGATACGGCCGGTTCGGGTCGTAGTTCGACGGCAGCACCAGCCGCGCGTCTCTGGTGAGGCCGGCGGCGTCGACGCTGTAGGGGTAGACGGCGCCGTTGCCGTCGGGGGCGAGGGCGAGGGCGTCGCCGCAGCCGTCGCTGACGCCGCCTTCGCCTTCTCCTTCTCCTTCTCCTTCTCCTTCTCCTTCTCCTTCTTCGCCTTCTCCTTCGCCTTCTTCGCCTTCGCCTTCGCCTTCGCCTTCTTCGCCTTCGCCTTCGCCTTCTTCGCCTTCGCCTTCACCGAAGACGGCGGTGCACGCGTTGCCGCAGTCGGCGGCGCCGAAGAACGCCGGGCCCCACGTGATGCTGGCGCCGGGAACAGCGATCTGCTGCGGCAGCGCGCCGACGATGGCGTCGTCGCCGTCGACGACGAAGATGTCGTAGACGCCAGCGACGAAGACGAGAGCGCTGCCTGTGGCGCCGGCCTCGCTGGCAAAGGCGCCGTCGTCGATGGCGACGCGCAGGTCAGCGGTGTCGGGCTGCACCTTCACAGTGACGTTCGACGTCGCCGGCGCGCCCAGCGCGAGGGTGCCGAGGGCGACCTCGTCGGCGTCGAGCAGCAGCTCTTTGACGTCGCTGACGGCACCGCTGTCGGCGTAGGCAAAGGCAGAGACGGCGCCGGCGGCGACAGAGGCAACGAAAGATCCATCGGCGGCGACGTCGACGACAGCGTCGGCGGTGGCGTCGACGCCGGGGCGGCCGAAGACGACGTGGCGCGGGCCACCGGCGCCGCCCTCGACGACGCCGGTGACGACGCGGGCGGGGTCGAGGTCGATGTCGCCGATGACGAGGGCGCCGGCGCCGGCGCCAGCGACGGGGACGTCGACGCGGGAGACGTGGGCGCCGTCGACGACGCCATCGCCGTCGACGTCGACGCTGACGCGGAGGGCGAAGTTGCCGGCGGGGACGTCTTTGATGACGAAGACGCCGTCGGCGCCCGCGTCGACGCCGGGGTTGTCGCCGACGACGAGGGCGTGGCCAGCGACGGGGGCGCCGTCGAGCAACATGCGCGCGCTGATGCTGCCCTTGGGATTGTTCTGCGGCTGCGGCTCGGGCTCGCCCTCGGCCGGCGGCGGACACGCCGACAGCACGGCAGCGGAGACAGCGGCAAAGGCGACGAGACGAATGCGCATGGCGCCGAGGATAGCCAACGCGAGGGTCCGGTGCTCGACGACGTCGGCGCAGCCCACCCCGGCACACCCGCGGATCTGACGACAGGAGTAGAAGCAATGCATGTCAGGACCCCTCTACGTCGGTATCGATCTCGGCACGACCAACTC
>JANNAY010000160.1:0-11053 GCA_031384945.1 Deltaproteobacteria bacterium | reverse complement strand
CGTTGAAGGCGACGTGCTCGACTTGCGCAAGGCCCGCCACCCGCAGCTCGCGTGGATGAAGGCCAGGGCCGAAGCCGTTGGTCGCAGCCACCCCGCCGTCACGCCCAACGACCTGCACCTCGACAACTCTCACGCGCACGGCGGCGGCGGCGCGCAGGCCCGCTGCCTTGTTGTTTCGGGCCCAAACGCTGGCGGTAAAACCGTTGCATTGAAGACGTTGGGACTGCTCTCGCTCTTGGCCCGCAGCGGCTGCCCGGTGCCGGTGCTGGGCGGCTGCGTGCCCGCGTGGACGGGCATCTCGGTCAGCATCGGCGACGAGCAAAACCTCGCCGGCGGCCACTCGAGCTTCTCGGGCCACCTGGTGAACGTGAAGGCCATCATCGACGACGCCAAGGCCGACGTCGAGCGCGGTCCGGCGCTGGTGTTGTTCGACGAGCTGATGAGCGGCACCGATCCCGCCGCCGGCGCAGCGCTCGCCCAAGCCGTGCTCGAAGACCTCGTCGACAGCGGCGCCGTCGTCGTCGTCACCACCCACTATGACCGGTTGAAAGCCCTCGGACTTGCGTCTTCGGTTGGACCACAAAAGAGCAAGTTCAAGAACGCGTCGGTGGGCGTCGACAGCGAAGGACGCCCCACCTTTGTGCTGACCCTCGACGAGGTCGGCACCAGCAACGCCCTCGACGCCGCCCGCCGCTTCGGCCTCGCCGAGCCCACGCTGCGCCGCGCCGAGGCGTTGCTCGAGCCCGACCAGAAAGAGCTGCAAGGGCTCTTGCGCACCCTCGCCGAGCAGAAGCAGTCGTTGTCGGCGCGCGTCGTCGAGGCCGAAGAGCAGCGCAACACCTTTGAGAAAGAGACCGCCAAGCTCGAGAAGCGCCTCGTCGACGTCGAGGCCGAGAAGCAGCGCCTGCGCCGCGAGGGCAAGCGGGCGTTTCTCGACGAGCTGGCGTCGGCCCGCGAAGAGATCGGCCGCGCCATCGAAGCCGCCCGTTCTGGCGACGCCCGCGCCTTGAACGCCGCCTCGCACGCCCTGAAGAAGCTCGATGACGACACCCGCGCCGACCTGGGCCCTCTGACAGCGCCGGCGTCGTCGTTGTTGTCGCCAACGACGGTGTCCATGGGCGACGTCGTCGAATTGGTCACGATGCCCGGCGTGCGCATGACGGTCGTCGAGATCGACGGCGACGACATCTTTGTCGCCAAGGGCGCCGTCCGCACCCGCGTCTCGCGGCAGAACCTGCGCCTGCCCGGCGAGCAGAAGAAAGATCCGAACGCCGGCAAAGAGCGCAACCTCTCGTCGAAGAAGAAGCAGCAGGCGCAGAACTCGGCGGGCGGTCCGTCGGGTCCCGAGCCCCGCACCACCGACAACTCGCTCGACGTCAGGGGCATGCGCGGCGACGAGGCTGTCGAGCTGCTCGAGGCGTTCCTCGACAAGATCTTCCGCGGCAATGGCTCCACCGGTTACGTGCTGCATGGGCACGGCGGCGGCACGTTGAAGAAGCAGGTGCGCGCGTTCTTGTCGTCGTCTCGCTACGTGAAGAGCCACACCAGCGGCGCCCTCGACGACGGCGGCGACGGCTGGACGGTGGTCGAGCTCAACGCCGACGCGCGCCTCTGATGTGAACGGCGGAAGCAAGCCGTCGTCCTGCCACTGCTCGCGCCGCAGAGCCCCAGTACCCCCGCCGCGCAGCGCGGGGACAAAGCCGTCTCCGCAATTGCCCCGCCCTCCACGCACCGTGCGAGGGCGATCGGTGCTTCGATCTCGCGAGGGTCGGGCGTCGTGGATGTGGCTTTGCCCCCGCGCAGCGCTCACGATTGGTCAGATCGCGCACGCGCCGCAGCCCCCAGTACCCCCGCTGCGCGGGGGCAAAGCCAAATTCCACGATGCCCACCCCTTGAGATGCCCGGGCAGGGAAGGACGGGAGATGGGTTTGCCCCGCGGAGCGCGCTGCGCGGGGGCAAGCCCAAATCCCACGATGCCCCCCCTTGAGATGCCCGGGCAGGGAAGGGCAGGAGATGGCGTTGCCCCCGCGCAGCGGGGGTACTGGGGGCTCTGCGGCGCGAACAACGCAAGGCCTCGCGATGTGACCAATCGTGAGCGCGGAGCGGGGGTACTGGGGGCTCTGCGGCGCGGGCGTCGACGAGCGTTGCGGGCATCCGGCTACAATCACTGCATGCGCTGCGCCTCTTTCTTCTGCGTCGTCGTCGTTGGCTTCTTCTGCGGCTGCCCCGAAGAAGAAGTCATCTGCAGCCCGAAAGACAAGGCCGACGTCGAACGCCTCGCCAGCTTCGTCGACGTCAAATGCGACGTCGACATCAACGGCACCGACCTGAAGAACCTCGACGCGCTGCAAGGGCTGCGCAGCGCCAACAGCATCAACATCACCAACAACATCGAGCTCACCGACATCGAGCTCGGGCTGTCGGGACTGCAGTCGGTGCTCGCCATCTCGCTGTCGGGCAACCCCGGCGTCACGCAGCTCGTGTTCGACGGCGACGTCAACAACGTCAACGTCAGCGGCAACAACGTCGACGTCATCGACCTCGCGCACATCACCGGCGGGCTCGGCGTCACCAACGAGCGGGCGACCACGGTGCAGCTGCACGACTCGCCGGTGTTTCAGCTGAACCTCTTCGAGGTCACGTCGTTCGAGAGCTTCGACGGCATCGACGGCGGGGCGCTGTCGGCGTTGACGATCCACAACGCGCCGGTGCTGCTGCAGGCCGATGTCGACGCGTTTCTCGCCGGCATCGACCCGCCGCCGTCGATCGTGCAGGTGTGTGGCACCGTCGGCGGCGCTGCGTGTGAGTGATCCAATGTCTTGAAAAGACGGGCAGATCTGGACTTTGCGAAGGGTCGCGTCGGCGGGTCGTGACAGCGTGGCTTCGATGGCTGTGTCTGCGACTGCTGTGAGCGCCGAGAACGCCGAGAGCGCTGAGCGTGATGCTGCGCTGCGCGCGTTGTTCGACAAAGCCCGCGACGGCGACGGCGTCGAACGAGACAACGCGCTGGCGCAGCTGTGCACGCTCATGCGCCCGCGCTTGTTTCGCGTCGCCTGGTCGGTCTTGCGCGACGACGACGAGGCCGACGACGTCGCGCAAGAGGCGCTGGTCAAAGCCGTCACGCGGCGCTTCTTGTTTTTGGGCACTGGCAGCGTCGGCGGCTGGATGACCACCATCGCGCTCAACCTCGCCAAGAACAAACGCCGCGACGGGCGACGCAGGCAAGAGATCGTCACGCAGGCCGCGCAGAGCGACCTCGTCGCCCGCGGCGCCATGGCCGGTGACGTCGTCCGCGCCGACACCGCCATCGTCGACAAAGCCGACCGCGCCCGCTTGTTGTCGGCGGTCGCGCAGCTGCCCGAACGGCAGCGCGAGGTCGTCGAATTGCGCGCCGTCGCCGGCCTCGACTTCGCCGCCGTCGGCAGCGCCCTCGGCATCTCCGAAGCCAACGCCCGCGTCTCGTTCTCGCTCGCGAAGAAAAAATTGCTCGCCCTGCTCACGCCCGTTGGAGGCGCCCCATGACTGACCCCGACGACGATCTCCCCGCCCTGCGCGGTCCCGCCACCGGACGCCGCAGCGACGACGCCTTTGCCCGCAGCGTCGCCGCCGACGTCAGCGCCGCCCGCAAGCGCTGGTCGCCGCTGTGGCTCGGCCTGCCGTCGTTGGCCGGCGCCGCCGCTGTCGTCGTTCTCGTCGGCGGTCCGTCGCTCAGAGCGCCGCGCGGCCCCGACGCCCGCGCCGTCTACGCTGCCGCCGTCGACGCTGGCGACGACGCTGGTGACGACGTCGGCATCTTCGACGACGACGACGACGTGCTCGCCTTTGCCGCCGACGACGGCGAAGACGACGACTTTGCGATCCCCGGGCTCGCCGGTTCGTCTGATCGAGAGCTCGCGGACATCGAAGCCGCCCTCGACCGCGCGCTGAAGCTCTGAACGGAGTCCACGACCATGTTGAAACAGATCCTCCTCGCCTCTCTCGTCGCCGCCGTCGCCTTTGCCGGCGCGCCCGCCGTCGCCCAGGATTTCGACGGCGCCGACGATGACAGCGCGCCAGTTCGCCTGGCGCAGAACGACAAGGGCGCAGGCAAAGGCATCGACAAAGAAGGCCGCCGCGCCGAGGTCCGTGAGCGGGTGAAGGCGAAGATCCAGACCTACCTGACCGTCGAGCTCTCGCAGCGCGCTGGTCTTGACGAGAAGAAGTCGCTGCAGCTCGGCAGCGCCATCAAGGCCCACCTCGATCGCAAGCAGAAGGCGCGCGAAGCAAAGCAGCAAGAGCTGCAGAAGCTCCGCGCCCTCATCGACGGCAAAGGCGCCGACGCCGCCGTCAAAGCCCAGCTCAAAGCGTTGCTCGACAAAGACGGCCGCGATGAACAGACGCAGGCCTTTGTCGACGACACCAGCAGGTTCCTCACGCCCACCGAGCAGGCCAGGATCGTGATCGCCCTGCCCGAGGTCATGAAAGACACGCGCCGCCTCATCCGCGAGGCGCGGCAAGAGCGCCGCGGTGGCGGCGGACGGCGCGGCAACCGCGGCGGCCAGCAAGAGTGAGACAGGCACCGGCGCCCGATCCGCGGCTCGAGGCCCGGGCTCCCGGGGAAAGCGACGCAGCGTGAGAACGAGGGAGAGGGCCGGCGACGGCGTGCTATTTCGGCCGCGTGTCGCTGCGCGGGCCTCCCAACGTCTTTCACAGCCAGGTGCTGCCGCGCCTCCTGGCAGCACCTGCTGAATTGATTCTCGACGCGCTGCCGCCGCTGCAGCCGCAGTTTCGCTTTCTCGAGGTCGGCGCCGGCGGCGGCGTCGTCGCCCGCGCCCTCGTCGAGCGCATCGCCGGCCTCGGCCGCCTCATCGCCGTCGACGACGACGCCGTGCTCGCCGCCGCCTTGCCCGCCGGCGCCCGCCGCGCTGCACGCGCCGTCGCGGCGCTGCCTGCGTTGCCCTTCGCGCCCGGCGCGTTTGACGTCGCCATCGCCAACCTCGTCCTCGGCGACGCCGACCACGACGTGCCGCGCCTCGCCGAGCTGCGGCGGGTGGTGCGGCCCGGCGGGTGGTTGTTGGCCACGGTGGCGCTGCGCGGCTCGTTCGATGAGCTCTTCGATCTGCTGGCTGAGGCGTGCGAGGCGACGCAGCTGTTGACGCAGAAGACGGCGTCGCAAGAGGCGCGCGCCGCCCTGCCCGACGACGACGCGCTTCGCCTGCGCTTCGCCGATGCCGGCTTCACCGTGCAGACCTTCGGCGTCGAAGACCGCTTGCTCGCGCTGAGCGATGGCGCTTCTCTCGTCGACGATCCCCTCGTGCGCGAGGTGCTGTTGCCGGCTCTGACGGGCGCGCCGCTGCCCGAGTCGGCGTCGCAGGCGTTGGCGCGCGCCGCTGACACCTGGTTCAAAGACGGCATGCCGCTGCGCGTGCGCACCGGCATCGTCGTCGCCCGCGTCGACAAAGCCAAAGCCTGAGCGCGCGTCAGAGCTCAGCGCGCGTACTGCGAGATGCCGTAGTCGTCGTCGTCGCGCGCCTCTGTGTCGGCCCCGAGCACCTGGTCGGGGTCGCGCGCTGGCACCGGTGGCGCTGTCGGTCCGCGGGCGAGCGACTCGCGCAGCGCGGCTTCGAGGGCCGGTGAGAAGTCGCTCTGGATGAGCTCGGCGCCCGCGAAGCGGTGCAGCTCGGCGAGCACCGCGCCCACCTGCAGGTGGCTGACGAGCAGCGCCAGCGCGGTGCGGCCCGCCGGCAACGACGCGCGCAGCTGCTTCACGGTTTCGTCTTTCACGCCGTAGTCGATGAGGGCCGCCGCGAGCGCACCCGCACCAGCGCCAGCGCCAGCGCCGATGACCGCGCCGACGGGACCGGCCAGCAAGGTGCCAAAGAGCAACCCCCAGAAGCCGCCGCCGAAGGCAGATTCGACGGTGTCGGGGTCTCTGGTTTCTTCGACGACGCTGCCTTCGCCGTCTTGGCCGCGAGAGACGAAGACGGCGTCGTGCAACACGATCTGCCCCTCGCTCTCGAGGCGGGTGACGGCCATCAGCGCCTCTTGCGCGAAGAGGCGCGAGTCAAACGAGATGATCACAAGCTGGCGGGGCTGCACGGTCGACATGACGAGACCTCCAAAAATGTGAAGAGACACGGCGCCACAGACGGCGCCGTGTCTCTCAGCAAGGACCAACTCACACGGTGCGGCGGGTCGAGCGACGCAGCAGCTGCGCCAACGCGATGACGATCACCGCGCCGATGACAGAGACGATGACGCTGTAAATGCTGAAGCCGTTGTTGATGCTGGCGCCGTTGAAGCCGACAGCGCGGAAGATCAAGCCACCGACAAACGCGCCGACGATGCCGACAACGATGTTCATCAACGCGCCCTGGGCGCCGTCCGTCTTCATCAACAGGCTCGCCAGCCAACCGACCAACGCGCCCATCGCGATCCACAAGAGAAACGAAATCATGGTATCCTCCAAGTTGAGCAGACTGTGCAGAATCCTTCAGCAGACACCGTGCCACCGCGAAGCGGGTTCATCTCGACAGCGAAGGTCCGCGCCTTCTGCTTTGTCTGCAGCATCGTCATCTTTGTGGTGGTTTGAGACATCCATCTCTTCGTAGAAATAAAAATAGCAATGGCAACGCCGCCCCGGGTGTGGCGAAGCGCGACAGGACGCCATGGCGGTCCAGCACGGTGCGGCGCAACAGAGCGCGACCCGCAGCGGACGCCGAGCGGCGCAGCCAAAACATTGCGCAGCCCGTGCCACGGGATCGCCGCCACGATCGTGACCGTGCGCCACAGCCCGCGCCGCCACTGTCGACGCTGTGACCGGCGCCAGCGGTGGGTCGGCCGTGGGCACAGCAGCTGCTGTGGTCGCGTTCATGCGTTGCTTGCTCTTCGTCGCGCTCTCTCTCTCGATTGGCAGTTGCGCCCGTGATGAGGCGCCCGTCGCCGAAGCCGCGCGCAGCGCTGAGGTGCACAACCAGGTGAACGCCACGCGCACGCCCAGCCCGGTGCGCGCCAGCGTCGACGGCGCCCTCGACGGCGCCCGCGCCCGCCACGCCGCCGCGCTCGAGCGCATGAACCGGGTCGATGCACGGCGGTCCGGCCGATGAGCGCCTTTGAGGTCTATCCGCGCGACGGACTCAGCGATGAGCCGCAGGGCCCCGTGCAATGCGCCAGGCCGCCGCCGCAGTCGTCTTCGTCGCTGCTGATGACGTGGAGGCACAAGCGGCCCGTCGCCTTTGTGCTCGAGGTTGGCCGCGTCTTCTCCGACGCCCACGTGCTGCAGCTGGCCGCCGCCATCGCCTTCTTCGTCTTGTTGTCGCTCGGTCCGGTGGTGTTGGTGTTGCTCTCGGTCGCCGGCTTCGTCTTCGGCGACGACGCCGTTCATGGTCGGGTGTTCGGCGCGCTCACCGGACTTGTCGGCGAGAGCAGCGCGCTCTTCGTGCAAGAGCTGGTCGAACGCAGCGCCGGCGGCGGACAAGGCGTCGCGGCTGCGGTCGGTCTTGGCCTGTTTCTCTTTACGGCGAGCGGCGTGTTCGCTCAGGTCAGCGACGCCCTCGCTGTCGTGCGCCGCGTCGCCTCGGGCAAAGAGGCAAAGCTCAAGCCGCCCGAGCCACCGTCGTCGAAGTGGCGGCGGCTGGCGATGGGCGGCTGGGAGCTGGTGCGCAGCCGCGTCATCTCGATCGGCGTCATCGTGCTCAGCGCCACGCTCTTGCTGCTCACCATGGTGGCCAGCTCGGTGATCAGCGTGATGACGTCGACGGTCGACGCCTTCGTCGACCTCGGCGGCCTCATCGACTCGGCCTCGAGCCTCGTGTCGCTGCTGCTCTTCACGGCCTTCACCACCGTGCTCTACCGCCTGCTCGCGACGCCGCGACTGCCGCTGCGCGCCGCCGCCGTCGGTGGCGTCGTCGCCGCCGTCTTGTTTCTCATCGCCCGCAGCTTCGTCGGCAACGTCGTCGCCCACATGGCCAGCGAGAGCAGCTTCGGCGCCGCAGCGTCCGTCATCGCCGTGCTCGTCTGGGCCTGGTTCTCGGCGACCATCTTGTTGATCGGCTGCGCCGCCGGCTCGGTCTTCGATGAACAGCGACAGCGCCACCTCGTCGTCGACGCCCCCGCCGGCGTCAGCGCTGCCGACGCTGCCGCAGCCGACGTCGGAGCGGCGACATGACCCCCATCGTCGACTCCTCCGCCGCGCGCTTCGTCAAGCATGTCGCCGCCGTCGTCGTCGTCAGCGGCCTCTTCGGCGCCGCCCTCGAGCGCGCGCTCTTGCCGCTGATCAACCACGCCCTGCGCGGCGTCGACCAAGAGCGCGTCGTCGTGGCCGGCGACGTCGACCTCGCGCCGTGGCGGTTGGCGCTGGTGCTGCACGACGTCGAGGTGCGCGACCGCAGGGGCGTTCTGCTCGCCGTGCTGCCCACTGTCGACGCCAGCCTCGACCCCGCGGCGCTCGTGCAACGCCAGCTGCGCGGGCGCCTCGCGCTGCACGCGCCGCGCGCCCTCGTCGTCGTCAACGATGCCGACGCCAGCGCTGCCGTCGTGTCGTGGCTCAGCCGGCTGCCGCTGCGCTGGCACAGCGTCGCCATCGACGACGGCAGCGGCCCCGTCGACACCGGCGACGTGGTCATCGACGCCGTCCACGTCAACGTCGCCGTCGACAACCTCGACAACGGCGACGGCGTCGCCGGCGCCCGCTTCGCCCGCGTCGCCGCCCGCGCCTTTGTCGACGGCAACGACATGCACGCCGAAGGACGCTTCGATCCGCGGGCCGCCGCGCCGAGCTTCGCCCTGCGCGCCGTCGTCGCCGACGTCGTCGCCTCTGTCGAAGCCAAAGACGGCCGCTACACAGGCTTCGTCAACGCCGGACAAAAGGGCGACGCCGCCTTTGTCGCCGCCGTCGCCGGCCGCGCCGCTGCCCTCTTCAACGCCGGCACCCCGCGCAGTTGACGTCGGCTACGGGCTCTCAGAGCACCAGATGGGCGCGCTGTTGCTGCCGAAGCAGCTGAGATCGGTCATGCCGTCGAAGATGAAGCCGAAGCAGCTGCCGTTGTCGGCAGGATCGGCCGTCGGCGATTGCAGCCCGCCGAAGTTGGCGGGCTGTCGTCCCTGAAAGTGTCCGGGGCTGCCGAAGGTGACGCCGCCCGGAAAGCCGAAGGCGGGGTCTTCGGTGATGCCGATGAAGACGACGCCGAGCTCGTCGTAGACGTCGACGAGCTCGGGCGCGAACAGGCGGCGCGAGTCGACCTCGGCGTCGATGACCAGCGGGGTCGTGTTCGGCGCGCCGCCGCCGTTGCAGTACGACAGCGCCTTGCTGCTCCACACGCCGCGGGCGGCGTCGTCGTCGCCGAGCCAGGCGCAGCTGCCGTCGCTCAATGGCAGGCCGATGCGGGCCACGCCTGCAGGGCCGCAGCTCAGCGCGCAGCTGGTCTCGCAGCCGTCGCCGTCGACGTCGTTGCCGTCGTCGCACTCTTCGAGGCCGCCAACGACGCCGTCGCCGCAGACGTTGTCGTCGACGGTGGGGCCCTGGCAGACGCTCGGCAAAGACGTGTTGCAGGCGACGTCGCGCCAGCCCGACCGCATCATCAAGCAGTCGTCGGCATCGTTGGCGCCTTCGCCGTCGACGAACGCCGTGACCGTGACGGGGGCGCCGTCGGAGTTGAAGACGAAGACGCCCTCTTCGGCGCTGTCGTTCATGCCGAGCAGCACCCCGCCTTGCTCGCCGGCGACCTTGCGCAGGGCGACGTCGAGGCGCCCGGTGGCCCGCACCTCTTCGCGCGTGCGCGGCTCGGCGAGCTTGCCGCCGGCGATGGCGGCGCAAGCGCTGTTCGCGGCGGCGACGTCGTTGAAGCTCGCGCGGGCCCAAAAGCACGAGGTGCCGACGGCGATGGCGCGCACGGCGTCGGGGCCAGCGGCGCAGGGGAAGGCGCAGCTGTCGCAGCCGTCGCCATTGACGTCGTTGCCGTCGTCGCAGTCTTCGTCGCCTTCGACGACGGAGTTGCCGCAGATCGGCGGTGGCAACACGCAGGCCGAGAGCGCCACGATCGCGCCGTCGACGTCGCGCATGAAGCCGTCGTCGAGGGCGAGCGCGTCGGCGAAGTCGGCGAAGTCGGCGCTGTCGGGCTCGCCGGGGGCGAAGCGCTCGAAGGCGACGCCGAAGTCGCCGGGGGCGCGCTTGACGTTGCTGCCAGCGATGCGCGTGAACGGCGGCAAGCGATCGTCGATGGCTTTGATGTCGGCGAGGTCGAGCGGCTCCCAGCGCGCGCCGGCCCGGCCGCAGCCGCCGGCGACGAGGTTGACGCAGGCGCCGTGGGCGTCGGTGAAGCCGCCGAGGCCGCCGTCGCCGCAGTCGACGGCGCAGTCGCTGCAGCCGTCGCCGTCGATGTCGTTGCCGTCGTCGCAGCCTTCGTCGCTGTCTTTGACGCCGTCGCCGCAGACGACGTCGGCGCTGCCGGTGGCGGCCTCGCACACAACGTCGTGGACCTCGCCGGCGCCGTCGCCAAAGGCCCAGCCGTGGCCATGCGGACGCGAGAACCACACGTGGTCGTCAGCGTCGGGCGATGAGCCGCCTTCGAAGTTCTGCAGCTGCCCGGGGAAGCTGCCGTCGGGCCAGCTGACGGCGTCACCGGAGGCAATGAGCCCGATCCACGCGTCGCGGTCGCCGATCAAGCGGGCCCACACCGCCTGCTCTTCGGCGTCGTTTTGCTGCGTCAGCGTGGCCCCGGCTTCGCTGGCGCAGCGCGCGTTGGCGGCGGTGATGCTCAAGCGCTCGTCGACCCGCACCCAACAACGGCCGTCGGGCAAGACCACAGCGGCGGCGGTCGGCAGCGCGCCGATGCTGCACGGAAACGTTCCATCGTTGTCGCAGCCGTCGCCGTTGTCGTCGTTGCCGTCGTCGCAGTCTTCATCGACGTCTTTGATGCCATCGCCGTTGCGCGCCGGCGCGCCGAGCTCGCAGGCGTAGGAAAAAATCTTGATGCGCATCTTTTGCTTGGTGGTTTGTATTCAAGTTTAAAATTCTATCCGAAAGCAATGACCCAGTACGAAACCGTATTGAAGTTAAATCCAAAAAATACAGAGG
>JANNAY010000130.1:0-2478 GCA_031384945.1 Deltaproteobacteria bacterium | reverse complement strand
CGACCGCGAGCAGTCCGATGGCCGCCGGCGTGATGCCCTGAATGCGGCTCGCTTGCCCCAACGTCGACGGACGCAGGCGCAGCAACTTCTCTTTCACTTCGTTCGAGATGCCGGCGAGACGGTCCTTGCCCTGCAACCGGTCGAAGAGCGCGGGCGGCAGGGATTCGTCGTCGAGGGCGCGTTCGCGGGCGATGTCACGTTCGGCGCGTTCGAGGGCGCCGCCGTAGCGGGCGTCGGCGGCGACGCGGGCCCAGACTGCAGCAGCTGCGGCGGCGTCGACGTCGACGAAGCCGCAGAGGGCGGCGACGACGGAGACAGAGAGCTGCGGGCGCTTCAACAATTTGTCGGCGGTCGTCGACTCAAGCAGCGGCGTGGTGCCAGCAGCGACGAGGGCGGCGTTGACGTCGTCGGACATGACGATCTTCGTGCTGCGCAACTTCGCGGCGAGGTCGGCGACGTCTGCTTCGTGTTGGCGAATGCGCTGGCGACGCGTCGCCGACGCGAGGCCGATGACATCGGCGACGTCGACGAGGCGGGCGCCGACGTTGTCTTCGCGCAAGTGCAAGCGGTGCTCAGCGCGGCTCGTGAACATGCGGTAGGGCTCGTCGGTGCCCTTGGTGATCAGGTCGTCGACGAGGACGCCGGCGTAGGCCTGGTCGCGGCGCAACACGATCGGCGGCGCGGTCTTGCCGGACTGCGCGTCGAGCGAGCGCGCGGCGTTGATGCCCGCGAGCAGCCCCTGCATCGCCGCTTCTTCGTAGCCGGTGGTGCCGTTGAGCTGGCCGGCGCAGAAGAGGCCCTTGACCTTGTGCGTTTCAAGTGACGACGAGAGCTGCGTCGGCTCGACGAAATCATATTCGACGGCGTAGCCCCAGCGGGTGACTTCGACGTCTTCGAGTCCGGGGATGGTGCGCAAGAAATCGAGCTGCACGTCGGGCGGCAACGACGTCGACAAGCCGTTCGGGTAGACCTCGAAGGTGTCGAGGCCATGAGGCTCTAGGAAGATCAGGTGCGACTCTTTCTCAGAGAAGCGAATGACCTTGTCTTCGAGCGATGGACAGTAGCGGGGTCCGCGCCCTTCGATCGATCCATTGAACAGCGGCGAGCGGCCCGCGGCCACCGCGTCTTGAATGACCGCGTGCGTCTGCTTCGTCGTGCGCGTGAGGCGACACGAGACCTGTGGCAGCGGCGGCAGCGCTGGCGAGTCGAGCGAGAAGCGCGGCGCGGGCACGTCGGGTTTCTGCTCTTCGAGATCGTTCATGCGAATGGTGCGCGCGTCGAGGCGCGGGCACGTGCCGGTCTTCAAACGCCCCAGCACGAGACCCGACGACGCCAGCGACGACGACAGCCCCGCAGCAGGCGCCTCGCCGGCGCGTCCGCCCGGCACCTTGTCGCTGCCGCGGTGCAAGAGCCCGCCGAGAAAGGTGCCGGTCGTCAGAATCACGCGGCGCGCGCGCAGCGTTTCGCCGTGGCGCGTGGTGACACCCACGACGCGCTGACCCTGCGGGCCGTCTTCGACGACGATGCCCACGACGTCGTCTTGCCGCAGGCGCAGGTTGGGCGTGGTGTTGACGACCTTCGCCATGGCGCGCTGGTACTTGTCCATGTCGCTCTGGCAGCGCGTGGCGCGCACCGCCGGACCACGCGACTCGTTGAGCGTGCGGAAGTGAATGCCGGTGGCGTCGGCCACGACGCCCATCTCGCCGCCGAGCACGTCGAGCTCTTTGACCAGATGACCCTTGCCGACGCCGCCGATGGCGGGGTTGCAGCTCATGGCCGCGATGCGCTCGATCGAACCCGTGACGAGCAGCGTCTCTCTGCCGAGGCGGGCGCAGGCGAGGGCGGCTTCGCAGCCGGCGTGGCCGCCGCCGACGACGACGACGTCGACTTCTTTTGACGAGTTGCGCATCAGCCGATCGAAGCACGCCGCGCGCGCTCCGCAACGGGGTCAGCCCTCAGCCGGCAGCGCGACGACGGCGCAGCAAGAGCAGCAGCGCGACACCCGCGAGCGGTGAGGCAATGCCCGTCGACGCGCAGTTGCCGACGACGCCAGCGCCCGAGACGGACCAGTCGTCGGGGAGGTCGCCGTCTTCGCCTTCGCCGTCGAGCTCGCCTTCGTTGCCGTTGTCTCCTTCGCCTTCGCCTTCGCCTTCTTCGCCTTCGCCTTCGCCTTCTTCGCCTTCACCTTCTTCGCCTTCACCTTCTTCGCCTTCGCCTTCTTCGCCTTCGCCTTCGCCCTCACCACACGGCGTGGGGAAGCACGGGTCGAGGTAGTCGGCGATGCCGTCGTCGTCGTGGTCGGCGGGGTCGGCGTCTTCGCCGAATTCGTCGGCAGTGAGGACGCCGTCGTCGTCATCGTCGTCGTCGATGGCGTCGATGGTGCCGTCGCCGTCGCTGTCGGCGGCGTCGGCGTCGTCGCCGAATTCGACGCCGTCGTCGATGCCGTCGTCGTCGCTGTCGGCGTCGTCGCGGCCGGTG
>JANNAY010000099.1:0-3093 GCA_031384945.1 Deltaproteobacteria bacterium | reverse complement strand
GCCGCGACGGGCTTTGTCGTCGTCGAGCGCACCCGGCCTCTTGATTCTGTACTGCGCACGGCTCGGTAGAAACAAACAACCCGGGTTGAGCAGTTGCCCAACCCGGGTTGTGGATCGCCCCATGACCGCGGGGTCAGGCGGACTAGATGTCGAGGTTGACGACGTCGAGGGCGGCGCGTTCGATGAAGACGCGGCGCGGCTCGACCTCGTCGCCCATCAAGTCGGTGAAGACCTGGTCGGCTTCGACGGCGTCCTGCACCTGCACCTGCAGCAGCGTGCGGTTGGCCGGCGACATCGTCGTCTCCCACAGCTGCTCGGGGTTCATCTCACCCAATCCCTTGTAGCGCTGGATGGTGTGGCCCTTGCGCGCTTCTTCGTCGAGTCGCTTGACCATCTCGTCGATGCTCTTGCACTCGATGACGTTCTGGCCCTTCTCGATGATGTACGGACCAGCGCCGAGCAGCTGCATCGTCGCCGCGAGGCGGGCGAGCTCTTGGTACTCGGGGGTCTCGATCAGGCTCTGCGTGACGCGCGTCTCGACGGGCGCGCCGTTGTGCACCGTGCGCACGATGAACATGCGCGCGTTCTGCACGGCGCCGTCGTCGACGACCTCGACGCTGACAGGCAGCGTCTGCGGCGCGTGCTTTTCAAGATGCGCGCGGATGGCCGGCGCGATGCCAGCAGCCGCGGTGGCGTCGGCCAGGACGTCTTGCAGCGTCTCTTTGAGGATCTTGCCGCCGCGCACGATGGCGTCGAGCGAGCGGATGTCGATGCGGCGGCGCATGCGATCGAGCAGGCGCTGGTAGCCGTACCAGGCGAGGCAGGCTGCCTGCAGCGCCTTGTTCTCGACCGGCTGGCCGTGGGCTTTGACGACGGCGGTGCGGATGCTCTCGTCGATGAGGTAGCGCTCGAGCACATCGTCGTCTTTCAGGTACTTCTCGGTCTTGCCCTTGGCGACCTTGTAGAGCGGCGGCTGCGCGATATAGAGATATCCGCGCTCAACCAAGTCTCTCATCTGACGATAGAAGAAGGTCAACAGCAGCGTGCGGATGTGGCTGCCGTCGACGTCGGCGTCGGTCATCAAGATGATTTTATGATATCGTGCTTTTTGCGCATCGAACTCATCTTTACCAATACCGGTACCGAGCGCGGTGATGAGCGTCGTGATTTCTTGCGACGACAACATCTTGTCGAAGCGCGCCTTTTCGACGTTCAAGATCTTGCCGCGCAGCGGAAGGATCGCCTGCGTGCGGCGGTCGCGACCGCTCTTGGCCGAGCCACCGGCCGAGTCACCTTCGACGATGTAAATCTCGCTGAGCGCGGGGTCTTTCTCTTGGCAGTCGGCGAGCTTGCCGGGGAGTCCCATGCCGTCGAGGGCGCCCTTTCTGCGCGTGAGCTCGCGGGCCTTGCGCGCGGCTTCACGGGCACGGGCAGCGTCGAGCACCTTGTTGCAGATGGCCTTGGCCTCAGACGGGTTCTCTTCGAGCCAGAGCGAGAGCTTGTCGCTGACGACGCTGGCGACGCACGGCGTGACGTCGGCCGACACAAGCTTGTTCTTCGGCTGATCGTTGAACTTGGGGTCGGGCATCTTCACGCTGATGACGGCCATCAGGCCTTCACGCATGTCATCGCCTTCGATTTCCATCTTGCCGAGCTGCTTGCCCAGCTCTTTCTGAATGTATGTATTCAGCGTGCGCGTGAGCGCCGTGCGGAAACCAGCGAGGTGGGTGCCGCCCTCTTTGTTGCGAATCGTGTTCGTGAAGCAGTAGGTGCTTTCTGAATACGAATCATTCCATTGCATCGCGACTTCAACGGTGCAGGTCTGGGGACCGGGTCCGAGGGTGCGCTCGCCCGACATCGTGATCGGCTCTTTGTGCTGCACCGTCTTCGACTTGTTGAGGTGCGAGACGAACTCTTTGATGCCGTTCTCGAACACGAAGTCGTGGCTCTTGTCGGGGGCGCGCTCGTCGACGATGCGGATGCGCACGCCCTTGTTGAGCATGGCCTGCTCGCGCAAGCGCGCCGACAGCACGTCGAAGCTGAAGTCAGTGCGGCGAAACATCAGCGGGTCGGGCTTGAAGCGCACCGTGGTGCCGCGGTTGGTGGCGTCGCCGATGATCGTGATGGGCGACGTCGGCACGCCGCGGGCGAAGGTCTGCTTGTGCGCCTTGCCGTCGCGGTGAATCTCAACCTCGAGCATCTCAGAGAGCGCGTTCGTGACGGCGGCGCCGACGCCGTGCAGACCGCCCGAGACTTTGTACGAGTTCTGGTTGAACTTGCCGCCCGAGTTGAGCGTGCAGAACACCATCTCGGTCGCCGGGCGGCCGGAGTCGGCGGGGATGCCGGTGGGGATGCCGCGGCCGTCGTCGATGACGGTGACGCCGCCGTCGACGTGGATGTGGACTTCGACGAAGGTGCCGAAGCCGGCCTGGGCTTCGTCGACGGAGTTGTCGACGATCTCGAAGACGAGGTGGTGCAGCGCGGTGCCGGCTTCGTCGTCGGTGTCGCCGATGAACATGCCGGGACGTTTGCGAACGTTGTCGGGGTAGTTGAGCGTCAGCAGGCTGTCGGCGTCGTAGGAGGCGGCCGCGGCTTCGGCGTCTGACAACGCCGGGGACTTCTTCTGCGTAACGTTTTCGCTCACCACGTGTGGGCTCCTGCTGTGGCCGTTGGGCCACGATTTGACGTCGACAACGCCTTTGGAGCTACCACGCGTGACGACGTCAGAGAAGCGTTAATGCCGCGCGTTTCTCGTCGACGGCGGCCCCGAAATGTCAAGGCGTTTCGAAGAGGGTGGCGCCCTTGCCAAAATGATGCGACGACGCCGTGCCTGCACCCGTAGCTCAGCTGGATAGAGCATCTGGCTTCGAACCAGAGGGTCGGGGGTTCGAATCCCTCCGGGTGCGCCAGTCTTCATCTCCACGCGTTCGGAGAGTGTGTCAAACGGCTTTCGCGAGTTGAAGCGGACGCTTGCGCCGTTCATGCGCAGGTTCAAAACCAGCTTGTCGAGGAAGGCGCGTGAGCACACAGCCTTCATGCTTCACTGACGATCTGCGCGCTCGCGAGCCACACCTGCTCGGCGAGGGCTGCGTC
>JANNAY010000087.1:0-2344 GCA_031384945.1 Deltaproteobacteria bacterium | reverse complement strand
ATCGATGACCGCTGGATCGGGCGGCGGCGGGTTTCCGACTTCGGCGGCGGCGAGCAGCGCCAAGACAACCAACATCTGCCGACCATAGCCGACGACCGCCCCGCCGCCGCAACGCCCCCGCCCGCGCAACCACCGGCCCCGCGCAACGACGGCACCGTCTCGTGCGCCCTCTCCAACGTTTTGCAGGCGATGGGCGCCTTGCGTGTTGGGTGAGCAGTGGCGCCGATGTCGATCGTGGCGTTCGGCGACGGCGGCGACGACGGCGGAGGCCGCTGCGACGCCCCTACTGCGCGGTCGGGAAGCGGGCGCAGCCCGTGCAATGTCGAGCTGCAGCCCCCGACCCCAACCCAACTGCCTCGGAGTCCGACCCCATGTCTCACGGTGTGAATGCTTTTCTGGTCTTGTCTGTCCTCTGCGCCGTCCTCGGCTTCAGCGGCGTCGCCCCCGACGTCGTCGCCACCGCCGCGCGCGCCGGCTTCTTCGGCTTCTTGACCCTCACCCTCTTCGGCGGCGCGCTGACGAGATGGAACGGTCCGACGGTCCAACTGCCGGGCTGAAAGTCTCCGACGTAGAGTGCGGCGCATGCGCTTGCTGCCTGCCTCCGTCGTCATCGCCACCGCCGCCGCCGTCGTCTTCGCCACCACCGGCTGTCCGTCGTCGACGCCGGCGCAACACGTCGAGAAGACCGTGCGGGCCCTGTACGCCGGCGCCCTCGACGACCGCGAGAAAGAGCGCGACGCGCTGCGCGTGCAAGGCACCGATCGGCTGCGCGCCTATCTCTCGTCGATCGACGCCTCGTGCAGCGAGATCTTGAACAACGAAGCGCCGAACCATGGCCTCGCTGGACCTGCTCTCGCCGACTTCAACCGCAACTGCCTCGACGGGCGCCCGCTCACCTGCGGCGGCGGGTCCGTCGTCGGCGCCGTCGACGTCGGCGCCGTCACCGCCGACGGCGCGAGCGCGTCTGTGCACGTCGGTGGGCGGATCGTCGACGTCGGCGTCAAGCTGGTGGCTGGCAAATTCGTCGTCGACGACGTGCTCTGCCGCTGAGCGCTGTCGCTGATCAGCGCAGGGTGCCGGCGGCAGGCGTCGGCGTCGACGGTCCGAGGCGACGGCGGGCGGCGCCTTCGGCCTCGCCGAGCGAGCGCGCCGTCTGCACGTCAGCGTCGGGGTCGATGGTGTGCACCTGCAACAGCCCGCCGGTGGCGGCGAGGCTCGGGCGGATGGTCCAGACGCCGACGATGGCGGCGCCGTCGGCGATGCAGCTCTGCGCGAACGAGCGCTGACCCTCTGGGGCGATGCGTTCGATGTTGCGGCAGTCGTGCAGCACCGCGAAGCGCCTGCCCTCTGCGGTCGCGCGGGCCGAGGCAGACGAGAGCCACGAGACGCAGGCGTCGGCATCGTCGACCCCGACGTCGCCGGTCCAGGTCACAAGGATGATGTTGGCGCTGCGGACTTCGATCGTGTGCACAAGTGCCTCCAGCCCCTGGGACTCAGCTGCCGATGTCAGCACGCGGGGTGCCAGACCACGAGGCGCTTCCCGACGCGGCGTGAAAAAACAGAACGATGATAACGCGCGTTCGTGCTGCGTCAGAGAGCGCGCAGTGCGTCTTTTCCCTCGCGGCCTTTTCCGCCAGCGACCCGCTCAACGTGCACGAAGGGCGGTGACTGGCGACGGCGTCAATGTCGGCGACGACGGCGGTGGCGACGCCGCGGCGGCGCAGACGACTACGGCGGCGGCGGCGACGACGGCCGCGAACAAATTGCGCAACATCCAGGGCGAGTCAGGGGGCATCACGGGCTCCAGCAAGTGCGGGCCGTTTTGCAGTGGCTGTGCCACGGGGTGACCGCATCGCGGTGCCATTGCCGTGGCGTGACGTCGACATTTTCGCCACGCGGGGGCGCGCGTGCTGCCGCTTCAATCGCCGTTGATGATGGCCGAACAAGCGGGTTCGGGCGCGACGAGCGGAAACAGCGGCACCGTGGCGATGACCGCGGTGTCGCCGTCGTTGACGACGACGACGTCGCAGCCGACGAAGGCCGCGCCGTCGACGCTGCACTGGGCGTTGCCCTGGCAGGCGAACACGACGATCTCGATGCTGCCCGGCGGCGCGGTCTTGAAGGGGATCTCGACCTGCTGCCCGCGGTCGATGGCGATCGCTTCTTCTTCTTGTCCGAGGCGCACAAGAAAGCCGGTGACCTCGTCGGTGTCGATGTCGGCGCCCTCTTCGATGTTGACGGTGACGACGGCGCCGGGGCCGTCGCAGCCGACGACGGTGACGCAGAAGACGGCACAGCCCAAGGCAGAGCAGATGGCAGCGCAGACGGCAGAGCAGAAGGCAGA
>JANNAY010000045.1:0-8162 GCA_031384945.1 Deltaproteobacteria bacterium | reverse complement strand
CCCCGAAGTCGACGACGCTCCGTTCAGGTGAGCGTCGTGTTGTCAGAACAACCAGAGGCGACCCACGGCCGCGTGGGCTTAACCCGGGTCGTCGCGCAGCTTCAGCGTCGGCGCCGCCACGAGCTCGAGGCTGACGCGCAGGGGCCCGTGCTCGCCCAGGAAGGTCAGGACGATGTGGTTCGGCACGGCACCGGCGATCTCGAGGCACGTCCCAGCGATCACCACCGGGGTGCCGAGCCGAAAGGCCACGCCACGGGCCAGCGACTGGCTCTTCACGCGACCCAACAGCTGGTTCGCCATCTCGCCGACCCAGTTGCGCACCAGCAGCTCTTCGTCGAAGCCGGACATGCCGCGCGCGGTCTCGCGCGAGATCTCCCACCACAACGCGCCGCGGGCGTCGTCGCCGACGAAGCCGACGGTGCCGATGAAGCCCGCCGCCGGCGGCGCTGACGTCGTCAAGGCCACAGCCAGGGCGCCGGTGGCGAAGAGGTCGACCGTGCACCGGGCGGTGGTGTCGGTGAGAAAGCGGGTCAGTTCCACGGGTGTACCTCAGGGGTGTGCGCCGGCGGCTTCGTCGTTGGCAGCGCTGTCGTCACCGAGGGGAAGGTGCAGACGATGCGCGTGCCCGTTTCAGGAGAGCTCTCGAGGGTCACGTCACCGCCGAGCGCGACGACGACGGATCGGACGGCGCCGAGTCCGACGCCGCGGCCAGAGATGTCGGTGGTCGCGTCGCTGGTGCTGAAGCCGTCGCTGAAGAGGACGGTGACGAATTCGGCGCGGGTCGCGTGCGGCTGACCGAGAGCACGCGCGCGGGCGGCGACGTCGCGCCAGTCGACGCCGCGGCCGTTGTCGGCGACGGCGATGTCGACGGTGCCGTCGTGCTCGCGGGCCTGCAGCGAGATGCGGGGCGCTTCGAGCTTGCCGGCGGCGCGACGTTGATCGGGGGTTTCGAGGCCATGGTCGACGGCGTTGCGCACGAGGTGAACGAACGACGACCAGAGCGGCGCGCAGCGACGCGCGTCGAGACGAACGCCGCCATCGTCGATGTCGATGACGACAGCGCCGCGGTCGAGGCGCTCGGCGAGGCGCTGCGCCTGTTCGCCGATGCGGGCGAAGCGCTGACGCAGCGGCTCACGCTCCCAGCTCTCGAGCTGGCGCAGCACGCTGTCGCGGTCGTCGCCGCGAGCAACGGCGATGGTGAGGGCCCTGACGTCAACGGCGTCGATGAGCGGAAGGTCGCGCTGATCGGTGAGGGGCGCGAGGTGCCGGCGCAATGATCGCCAGCGCTCTTCCAGCGTCGCCTGTTCTGCCGGGCGCAGCGGATCCGGATCTTCGGCGCGCCGCGACTCGAGGTCGTGGCAGAGGTCGGCGATGCTCTCGAAACCGAACAGCAGGCTGTTGCCCTTGAGCGTGTGCAGCGCGCGACGCTCGACCTCATCGCTGAGGCGTGGCGGGCGGGCGGTCAACGCCTCGACGAGCGCGTCGCTGGCGTCGAGATACTCGAGAAAGCCAAGGCGATCGTGCGACAGCCGATCGATCGCCCGGGCCACGTCGCGCCCCTCGCGTTCCAGTCGCTCGCTGGCAAGCCGCGCGGTCTCGTCGCTCACCATCAAGAGGAACTTGTCGTTGTCGCCATCGCCATCGCTGGCGATGGGCGTCACGCGGACGCCCAGCGTCGAGCCATCGGCGCGGTGCAGGCGAGTCGGCAGCTGGGCCAGGCAGACCTCGACAGGCATGAAGCCGTCGATCACCTGCGACCAGCCGGCGCCAAAGACGGCGGCGAAGCGGGGGTCGGCGCGGGCGATGAGGGCGTCGAAGTTGTCGCCGTCGCCGAGCCACACGCCGAGAGCCCCGCTGCGCTCATCGCTGAGGCGCAGGTCGCGCCCCACGATGGCCAACCCCTGGTCGATGTTCGCCAACACCATGTTCAGCTGATCGTTCTTGTGCTTCACCTCAGCGGTGCGCTCGGCGACGATCTGCTCGAGGCCGATGACGTTGTCGAAGAAGCTGCGGGCGATGAACACCGTCGCCGCCGATTCGAGCACGACGAACGCGGCGTGCACGAGCACCACCCAAACCGGCGCGTCGTAGTTGAAGACGCTTTGCGGCACCAGCGCCCAGAGAAGCAGGTGATGGCCGGCGACAGTGGCGGCAGCGACGACGACGACGACGGGGTTGCCGAAGATCGCCAGCATCGCGATCAGCGCGAAGAAGTAGAAGTGCATCTCGATCTGCAGCGGTCCCTGGCCGAAGTGCACGAGCAGGCCGCCCATCACCATGGCGACGAAGCCAGCGGTCACGCTCTGCAGCCGCGGCCGTTGGGCAAAGGCGCGGCGAGCCAGCAGCGGGCCCACCATCACCAGGCTGGTCAAGGACGCCGCGAACAGCGGATCGGTGTCGTTCAAGAACGCCACCAGCGTGAACGCGGGGATGTGGGCGGCGAAGAACCAGAAGGCGACGCGGTTCATGCGCCGCAGGTAGCTGGCTTCGAAGACGCTGACCTGCGGCGGCAGCACGACGATGTCGCGCACCACGCCCCACATGTGGCGCAGAGGGGAGTTCATGAGTGCTCCGTTGGCGGCAGGTCTCGGTACTTGAGCAGCAACGGATCGAGCAGGCGCTGCAGCTCGCGCGACACGGCGCAGCCCAGCACGGGCAAGCGCACCGTCAGGTCGCCGCGGCGCAAGGCGGCGACGGTGGCGGCGTCGGCGTAGTCGAGGCCTTGTTTGTGGGCGCTGTAGCCGCCGCTGTGGCGGACAACGCCGTCTTTGACGACGACGAAGGCGGGGGCGGCGTCGATGGCGAGGGCGGCGAGGCCGACGGCGTCGACGTGAACGACGCCGTAGCCAGCGGCCTGCAGCGCCTCTTCTTGCTTCGGCAGCTCGCCGAGCAGCAACACGCTCTCGGTGGTGTCAGTGAACGGACGCCGCGCGACGAGGTGATCGACGATGCGCCGGCTGCATGGGCACGACGCGTAGAGCACGTGCACGACGGACCAGCCGGTGGCCGGCGCGTGCGCCGCGCGCAGCAGAGGTCGGGCATCAGCGGGCGGCGTCACGGGGATGCCCACCCAGTGGTCGACCATCATCGCCGTGCCCACCGCCATCAGCAGCAGCGCCCAGACCGCGAAGGCAAAGGCGGTGGCGGGGCGGGCGAAGGGATCCATGTCCATGCATCGACAGGCCGCAGGCGAACTGAACCGGCATGTGCCATCTGCCATCGGCCGCTTCAGTCGCGGCCCGCGGAGACGATGAGCGGTGATGAACCGCATCCTCATCGTCGACGACTCGCTGATCGTGCGCCGGCAAGTCGCCAGCGTCTTGCTGGGCGCGAACCTGAACGTCGTCGAGGCGGGTGACGGCCTCGACGCCATCGCGAAGCTCAAGCTGCACCGCGACGTCGCTCTCGTCGTTTGCGACGTCAGCATGCCGCGCATGGGTGGCATCGAATTTCTCGAGACGCTGCGCGTGTCGAGCCTGCAGGTCGACGTCATCATGCTCACCACCGAAGCCGACCCCGAGCTGATGGCCCAGGCCAGGCGGCTGGGCGCCCGCGGTTGGCTCACCAAGCCAGTGCAGCCCGACCTGTTGCTGCGCCTCGCGCGCCACGTGCTCGCGCTCAAGGCCAGCCCCGCGGCCCGCCCGGGCTGACCTCGGACCTGTCATCGACCTCGGCGTCGACGTACACAGTCGGATGCACCGTTTCGCCGAGCTCAAGGCCTACGTCGGTTTCGGCCCCGACGACGAGCGTCTCCTCCAGCAACTGTTGCCTCACGTGCAGCCGCAGGCGCGGGCGATCGCCGATCGCTTCTATGAGATCGTGCTGCGCTTCCCCGACGCGGCGGGCGTCTTCGCCGACCTGGCACAGGTCGAGCGCTTGAAGGGCTCGCTGGTGCGCTGGATCGAAGTCGTGCTCAGCGGTCCGTGGGATCAGGCCTACTTCGAGCAGCGGCGGCGCATCGGCCAGGTGCACGTCAAGGTCGGGCTGCCCTCGCAATACATGTTCACGGCAATGAACCGGCTGATGGAAGACCTGCACACCATCGCCAACGACGTGCTCGGTGAAGACGCCTTTGCCTGCGGTCGAGCGCTGCGGCGCATCACCGACATCGAGCTGGCCATCATGCTCGGCACGTACATTGAGGCGCGCGAGAAGAAGGGGCTCGAGGGCCTGCGCGACATCTTGATCTCGCACCTGCCCACCACGGTGCTCTTGATCGACAAAGAGGGGCGGGTGGCGACATCGACGACGCCGTGGAACGACCTGTTCCCCGGGCGTGACAACACGGGCCTGCCGCTCTCTGAGGCGCTGCACAAAGAGGTCGTCGAGAAGGGGCAGGTGTTGGCCAACCTCGCGCGGGCCACGGCGACGGGCCGCGAGATCGTGATGCCGCGCGTCGACGTCACCGTCGATGGGCGCCCACGCACGCTGCGGGTCTCGATCATCCCGCTGCACCACCCTCTCGCCGACGCCCTCATCCACATCGAAGATCTCACCGACACGCTCGCGTCAGAGGCGCGGGCCAAGCAGGCCGAGCACCTGGCGCGGCTCGGCACGATGGCTGCGTCGGTGGCGCACGAGATTCGCAATCCCCTCGCTGGCATCTCGGGCACCGTGCAGGTCATCGCCAACACACTGCCCGAAGGCGACACCCGCCGCGTCGCCCTCGGCAAGGTCCAAGACCAGATCCAGCGCCTCGGCTCGCTCGTCGGTGACCTGCTGAATTTCGCCCGCCCGCTCACGGCGCAGCTCCGCCCCACCGACCTCGTCGCCGTCGCCGCCAGCGCCGTCGCCGAAGCCAGCGCCAGCACCGGCCACGCCGCCGTCGTCGAAGGATCCGGCAGCGCGACCGCCGACGGCGCGCTGCTCGGCCAGGTGCTGCTGAACCTCGTGCAGAACGCCTGGCAGGCGGGCGCCAAGAACGTCCGCGTCGTCGTCACCGCGGGCGCAGTCGACGTCGTCGACGACGGCCCCGGCGTCCCCGTCGACGAGCGCGGCAAGATCTTCGAGCCCTTCTTCACCACCAAGGTGCGCGGCACCGGCCTCGGCCTCTCCGTCGCGCAGAAGATGATCCAGGCGATGCGCGGCACGCTTGAGCACGCCGAGACGACCGGCGGCGGCGCCACTTTTCGCGTCCGTCTCTCGCCTTGAGCGAACGCTTACGTGACGCGGTCTGAGCGAATGCTGCCATCGACGATCTCGATGACGCGGGCGCAGCGGGCGGCGATGCGCTCGTCATGGGTGACGATCAAGAATGCGCAATGGCTCTCTTCGTGTGCGCGCGCCATCAGCGCGAACGCCTGCTCGCTTGAGCTGGTGTCGAGATTGCCTGTCGGCTCGTCGGCGAGCACCAACGACGGACGCGGCGCGAGAGCACGCGCGATGGCCACGCGTTGCTGCTGACCGCCCGACAGCTCGCCGGCGCCGCGGTCGGCCTTGTCGCCGATGCCCATGCGGTCGAGCAGCTCGCGGCCCCAGGCGACGTCGTCGTCGTTGAGCCGACGCTGAATGCGCAGCGGCAGCAGCACGTTCTCGAGCGCAGAGAACGCCGGCAACAGGTGGTGAAACTGAAAGATGAAGCTGAGGGTCTTGCCACGCAGCGCGGTGCGTTCGTCGTCGTCGAAGGCGCTGGCGTCGAGGCCGTTCACCTGCAGCAACCCGCTGGTGGGTCGGTCGAGCAAGCCGAGCAGATTCAAGAGCGTCGACTTGCCTGAGCCCGAAGGCCCAATCAGCGCGGCGAAATCCTTCGCCCCGATCTCGAGGTCGATGCCCTTGAGCACATGTGCCAGCGTCTCTCCGCTGCCGAAGTCTTTGGTGACACCGCGCAGCAGCATCACCGGCGCAGCGACGTTGACATCGACCATCAGCTGCTCCGAATGGCGACGGCCGGATCGAGGCGGGCAGCGCTGCGCGCTGGAACCACAGCGGCCAGCAAGCCCGTCGCCATGGCGATGGCACACGCACGCAAGAACAACGCCGGCGGCGTCGCAATGATGAACGTCAGCGGCGCGAGCTTGAACAGGGTCAGCAAGCCGAAACCGAAGACGCAGCCGAAGAGCGAGCCGGCGACGCCGACGATGGCGCCCTGCCACAAGAAGACACGCATCACCTGCGAGCGCGACGCGCCCATCGCGCGCAAGATGCCGACCTCTTTGCGCTTCTGCACCACGCTCACCACCAGCACCGAAGAGATGCCGAGAGCGACGGCGACGACCACGAAGAACTGGATCATGTTCGAGGACGAGCCTTGCGATTGCAGCGCAACCATCAGCTGCGCGTTGAGCGTCATCCAGCTGTCAGCGGTGAGGCCGGTGCGGCCGGCGATGTCGGCGGCGACGGCGCTGGCAGCGAAGATGTCGTCGACGCGCACCTCGATCAACGAGACGCCACCGTCGAGGTCGAACAGCGTCTGCGCCTGCCGCAGCGACACCAACACCCAGCGCAGGTTCACGTCTTTGGCGCCGAGATCGAAGACGCCCTGCACACGCACCACGACGCTGTGGTCTTCGTCGACGAAGACGCGCAGGCGGTCGCCACTCACCAACCCCAGCTCTTTCGCCAGCTCAGTGCCGACGAGGCAGCCGTCGCCGACGACGCGCCAGTCGCCCTCGCGCATGCGGCCCTGCAGATCGATGATCGCGTCGAACGCCTCGGGCACGATGCCGCGCACCGTCACCGCCCGCTGCCCGAGCCCGCGCTGCGCCTGACCCGAGCCCGAGACCACCGGCGAGGTGGCGCCGACGCCAGCGGTGGCGGCGACGTCGTCGACGACGCGCTGCCACTGCTCGATGGGCAGCAACCGCTGCGCCGGCTTCTCGATCGAGCGCAGCACCGCGCCGCTCAACACCGGCGCCACCGTCTGCTCCGGTGGTCGCACGACGATGTGCGCCTGGCTGCCAAGGGTCTGGGCCACGAGGCTGCTCTGCAGCGACGTGATCAAGCACGAGAGAAAGATGAGCACGGCGACGCCGACGCCTGCGCCGCCAAGGATCAACAAGCTCTGCGCGCGCCCTTCACGCAAGAAGCGCACGGCGATGTGCAGTGGCAGTGATGGCGGCTGCGTCATGGCGTCTCGCTCGTCTTGATGCGCGCGCCCACTTTGACGGATGGGTCGACGACGACGACGTCGCCTTCTTCGACGCCGGCGACGACCTCGACGACGTCTGCACCGCGGGCGCCGACGCCGACGACGACGCGGGTGGCCTTGCCGCCTTTGACGACGAGCACCCACGGCGCCTTGGTGGCGCGCTCGCGCACGGCGTCGAGCGGCACCACCAGCGCGTTCTTCTTCACGCCGGTGGTGATCTCGACCGAGACCGTCATGTCGGTGCGCAAGAAAGCGGGCGGCTGGTCGACCGACAGCCGCACCTCAACGGTGCCGTTCGCGGCGTCGACGAGGGGCGAGATGGCTTTCACCCTGGCCATGAAGGGGGTGCGCGGAAACGCGTCGGCGGCGCAGGCGGCGACCTGGCCGACCTGCAGCACGGCGAGGTTCTTCTCGTCGGGTTGCACGACGATCTCCATCGCGCCGTCGGCGCCAGAGCGACCGAGCACCAACAGCGCGCGACCTGGAACGACGGCGTCGCCGGGCTCGACGTCACGTCGCAGCACCGTCGCCTCGACGCGCGCCAACACGCGGTTCTGCGCGAGCCGCACGTCGGCAGCGAGCAGCTGCGCGCGCGCAGCCTCGAGCTGGGCCGCGGCGAGCTGCACCTGTGACCCGCCTTCGCTGGTGCTGCGGGCGTTGACGACGGCTTCGTCGCGACGGGCCTGCGCCAGCGCGAGGCCGGTGGCGGCGTCTTCGGCGTCGACGGCGGTGCCCGAGCCGACGATCAACAGCTTGCGCGCGCGCTCGGCCCGCGCCTGCGCCTGATGAAGCTCGGCCTCGGCACCACCAAGCAACGCGGCGGTTCTGCCGCGCTGGACGTCGGTGACATCCAGCAGTCGAGCCCGCGCCTGTGCCACCGACGCCTTTGCCTGCGCCACCGCCGCAGCCTCAGCGCCGTCGTCGAGGCGCAGCAGCAAGTCGCCCGGTTGCACGGTGCGGCCTTCGACGGCGCCGACCTCGGCGACGACGCCGCCGACGACGACGCCGACTTCGATGCGGGAGGGCGCGACGACGCGGCCGCTGGCGACGGCGCTCTCGACGACGTCTTGGCGGG
>JANNAY010001622.1:0-5649 GCA_031384945.1 Deltaproteobacteria bacterium | reverse complement strand
CCGACGAAGCTGTCGCCGTCGTCGAGGTCGGTCTCGCGCTGCAAGAAGAGGAAGAGCTTGCCGTAGGCCGTGGCGGCGTCGGCGTCAGACGGGGCGTCCGGGTCCCACGTCGCCGGCACCTCGGGGATCGCGTCGCCTGCGATGCCGTCGTACTGGGCCTTCACGCGATCGAACGCGCCCTGGATCTTTTCGTGGACGGTGTCTTCGCCGTCGCCTTCTTTGGCGTCAAACATCGGATCGAAGGCCTCGTAGATGTTCAAACCGCCCTCGAGGTTGGCGCGCATGTCGCCGAGCGTGTGCTGCGCGTAGCGGCTCTCGTCGCTGCCGTCGCCGGCGAGGGCGACCTTCTCGAACTGCTCTTCCATCGATCCGAGCACGCCGCGGTAGGCGGCTTCGAGGGCGAGTTCGACGCCCTGGAAGTCGCTCTGCATGGTGGCCGTGTCGTCGACGAGGCGCTGGGCGAGCGAGGTCTTGAAGTCGTTCGCTTCGGCCTCGGTCGCGGGGAACGCGGGTTCTTCGTAGCGGTCGCCGACGACGGCGATCTCGTATTCGTCGACGGCGGCGGGCACGACGTCGGCGAACAAGATGCGCTCGATGCCGTGCACGCCGGTGACGCCGGTGCCGTCGAAGAGGTTGTCGTCGGAGAAGTCAGCGGCCTCGTGGAAGCCGTCGTAGCGCTGGTCGGTCGACTCATCGAGGCCAGGAAAGAGGACGGCGATGGCGCCTTCGACGCGCTCGTACGAGACGCGCGCCTTCTTCCATTGCGTCTTCATTTCGGCGACGGCGGCGGCGTCGTCGTCGGCGTTCCATCCGTCGGCGTCGCCGGCGGGGGCTGCGGCTTGCAGCGCGAGCGCGGCCTCGTGCAGCGCCGTCAGCTCGGTGTTGACGTAGTTCTTCACGCCGGTGCGCGCGGCTTCAGAGCCGTCGTCTTCGTCTGCGGGGTTGGGGCAGCCCGCGAGAAGCAGCGTTCCACAGGACAGCAAAGCGGCGAGTGTGAGCGATCGATTCATGGTAATCCTCAAGTCAAGGCAGGGGCTCACAGGCCCTCGACGTAGGAGACGAGAGCGGCTTGCTCGTCGTCAGACAGAGCGCGAAACTTCTCGACGGAGACATTGGCTTCAGAGCCGGCGCTGGCGTGGCCGTCGATGGCTTCGACGACAGTGCTGGCGCGGCTGTCGTGCAAGAAGCCGCGGTAAAAGCGCAGGCCCATCAGCGGCGGCGTCTTCCATTCGCGTCCGCTGGCCCCGGTGATGTCATCGCCGTCGACGACGCCGTCGGCGAGGCCGTCGCCCATGTCGTGCAACAACAAGTCAGAGAACAGCGGCGCGTCGACGTCGGCCAGCGCTGTGATCGGATAGTCGGCGCGGGTGCGCATCGACTCGACGTGGCAGGCGTTGCAAGCGGCGGCGGCGAAGAGGGCCGCGCCAGCTGTGTCGTCGACGTTCGAGCGCGAGGGGATCTCGAGCATGCGCATGTAGCCGGCGGCGGCGTTGACCGTGTCGGCGTCGATGTCGACGCCGGCTTTGGCGTCGTCGCTGACGCCGTCGGGGTTCGGCGGTTCAACCGGGCGCAGCGGCGAGGTGATGCCCATGTCGCCCTGGTAGGCGTCGGCGGTGAATTCGTCGACGCTGGCGACGCGGGCCTTCAAGCCGAAGCGGCCGATCAGGTTCACTTCGCCTTCAGTGTGACTGTGAAACGTCGTGTCAGGATTGGGTTTGCTGCTGTAACGCACGCGGTGGATGCGCCCGCTGACGCCGTCGTCGCGCAGCGCTTGAAGGGCCTCGACGCGCTCGATCTCGTCGTCTCTCACGGCCTCGACGTAGCCGCGGCCGAAGACGGCGGGGCCGACGCGGCTCGAGGTGACGACGCCAGCGACGACGGGGGCCGTCAGCGCCTGCGTCGCCGGTGGCTCAAAGAACGGGCGCAGCGTCGGACCAAACGGCGTGGCGTCGGCGACGACGTTGCCTTCGTCGTCGATGACGACGGCCTTGACGACGAAGCCGGGGCCCTTGGCGTCGCCGGCGTGGCAAGCGGCGCAGGCGGTGCGGATGTAGAGCGGTCCGAGGCCCTGGGCAGGAAAGAAGCGAGCGTCAAAGGCGGCGTCGCCCTTGTCGAACAGCTTTTGCTGCGCGTCGGTGAGGTCGCGGATGGGGTTGTTGGAGGGGTCTTCGGCCACCTCTGGCAAGCGCTCGGGTGGGAGCGTGGCTTCGTCGGGGACGCAGCCGACCCCGACGCTCATGGCGCCGAGGCCGAGGCTGAGGGCAGCGCCGATCTTGGTAATGATGTTGATGTTCATTCTCAGGATTGACTAGCGGGCAACGTGAGGCTCGTCAACGCCGGCGGCTGGCTGCCTGAGGGCCTACAGGTCGCAGCGCAGGCCGATGGCGGCGGTGGCGCGCGAGAAGCGGGCGCCGTCTTGCGCGAGCTCGTTGCTCAAGAACCCCGCACGCGCCTCGAGAATGAGCCCGCCGAACAGCGCGCGCGACAGCGTGAGCTCGACGAGGTTCTGCGTCTCGTCGTCGTCGGCGAGAAAGTAGCGCTGCCCGAGTGAGAGTCCGTCGTCGTAGCTCGTGAGCTGCAGCGCCAGCTGCGTCGTCGCCGTGACCTGCGCCGGCAGCCGCGCGCCGCCGGTGAACTGCAGCCGGTGCCGCGTGTAGAGCTCGCCCCGCGCGTTGCTCTCATTGCGCACCAGCGTGTAGGCGCCGGCGAGGTAGAGGCGGCGCGCGCTCACCGCCGAGAGCGCCATCACCAGCGGCACGTCGACGCGGCGGTCGTCGCTGCCGTCGGCGAGGGCGGCGAAGGGGTAGCCGCGCATACCGACGTCGACGACGATGTCGACCCGCTCTTTTTCGTGGGTGTAGCGGGCGCCGCCGAAGACGCCGCCGCCAGCGAAGGAGAACAAGGCGTTGTCAAAGGCGATGAAGCTGGCGCCGTCGACGCCGCCGCGGACGGCGACGCCGTAGCCGACGACGCGCTCGACAGCGACGTCGCCGCGGAAGGTGCCGTAGGAGCGGTCGCCGCTCTCTTGTCCCCGCACCTTGGCCGAGGCCGTGGCGGAGACGGCGGTGGCGTCGTCGACGACGGCGGCGGCGCTGGCCCGAGTTTGTGCGACCAGCATGCGCTCGGTCTTGGCCGTGAAGAACAGCTTGCCGCCGAGGGCGCTGTCGAGGCGCAGCAAGCGTCCGTCGCCAGAGGCGTCGATGCCGAGCGTGACGGCGAAGCGCAGCAGGCCGTCGGGGACGATCTCTGCGAAGTCGCCGATGTCTTCGTCGACGGGCAGCTCGGGCAGCCGCCGCGGGTTGGTGTCTTCTTCGAGCCACAGGCCGATTTGCGGATCGAGCTTGAGCCCCAGCGGCGCGTCGGGCAGCGACGCGTTCGACGCCGCCAACATCGAGGTCAGCAGCAGCGAAATCACTTCGCTTGCGGCAGCGGGGGCAGCGGAAGCAGGTGGTCTTCGAGCACTTCGAGCGCGTCGGTGAGGGCTTCGAGAACGATGTGCGCGGCGTTTTGCTCATCGGCTTTGTCGGACCGCGTCTTTGGGTGGTAGCGCCGCGCCAGCTCGCGGTAACGCGCCCGCACCTCGTCGAGGGTGGGACTGCCCTGCAGCTCAAGCACCCGCAGCGCGCCGTCGACGTCGCTCACCGCAGCGGCCCGCGGCGGCTTCGCCAGCGGCCCAGAGGCTGAAGACGAGGAAGAGTTTTTCAGCGCGGCTTCGACTTCGGCTTCGTCTTCTTTGCCAGGCCTGCCGCCGACCTCATCGTCACGCTTGTCACCGGGGCGGCGCAGCGCGTTCCATTCGCTCTTCACGACCTGACCGAGGCGGTCGATGACACTCATTGGGAAGCTCTCGTGGCCATGGCTGTGGTCATAGCAGAGAGGGCGGCTATGTTCTCTCTCATGAGCTCGCGTGTCGTTGTCGCATTGGTTGTTCTCGTCGTCGCATCGTTCGGCTCGGGTTGCTCGACCATCATCAAGCCGACGCGTCCATCGACGCCCTATGCCGCCGAGGGGGCGCGGTTGCCGGGCGTCAGGTTTGACGGCGAAGAGGTGCAGATTCGCGAGCCCGGCATGCCGTTGTCGCCGTCGCGATCGTGGCAGCGCGAGGTGGGCAACAACACCGCGTCGGCGCTGAACACACTGCTCTCGACCGACGACAGCGCCCCCGCTGCCCGCACCGTCGTCTCCTTCGACCTCGCCTCACCGTCCGTCATCCAAATCGGCACGTGGAAAGAGATGACCATCACGTTGTCGTCGACGTTGCCCGATGGATCGCTGGTGAAGAGCCAGCCCGTCGTCGGCAACATCGACGACCCCGTCGAATACGCCACCGTCACCGCCCTCGGCGTCGGCGGCACCATCCTCGACGTCACCGCTGGCATCGCCTCGATCTTTTTCATCTTGTCGGGCGGCAGCTTCGAGGCCGGCGTCGTCTTCATCGGCGCCCTGCTCGGCGGTCTGACCCTCAACATCGCCCAGTCGGGCTCGCAGTACGTCGTCGCCGGCAGCGAAGAGGGTCGCTGGTCGAACCTCTTTCAAAAAGCGCTGCAGCAGCACGCCAAAGACATCCGCGCCGGCATCGGCAAGGGGCCGCCGCCGAATTCGACGCCGCTGTATCCGCCGACGACGACGACGACGCCGCCGACGAACGCGCCGCCGGATCCCTCGGATTTGCCTCCGCTGTTGGAGACGCCGAAGTAGGCGAAGCCGGAGCGAGTAAGGTCTTGCCCCGTGCCTGATCCCAAAGAGCCCTCGTTGCCGCAGCCCATCGCCTGGCCCGATGCGAAGACGGTGCCGGTGGCCGTCCCCTTCGAGCTGCTCGAACAGTGTCATGTCGACGAGGCACCGCCGCAGTCGTCGTCGTCGTCTGAGCCTGCGTCGCCCTTCGACGAGCTTCCCAATCTCGACCTGGCCGCGGCGCCGTCGCCGTCGCGCAGCTTCGGCGTCGAGAGCACCGGCAAGTACAGCCTCGAAGACTTCTTGAGCGCCACCGGCGACGTGCTGCTGTTGGGCGATCCCTTCGACGTCGCGAGCACGACGGTGGTGTCGTCGACGGTGCCGTCAGGCGATGGCTCGGACGAGACGGTGACGACGAGTATTCTCGTCGGCCGCGACATCGAGCGCATGCTCTCGCCCGCGACGGTGTTGGCGCCGAACCCGGCGCGACCGACGGTCGAGCTCTCGAGCTTCGAGCAGTTCGTCAACACACAGCTCGACGGCAAACGCCCCATCGAAGCCGTGGCCATCGCCACCGGACTCTCGATCGGCGACCTGCGCATCGCCCTCGCGCTCCTGGCCGACAAAGACCAGCTCGTGGTGGTGTCGACGACGACAACGCCTACGCCGCCTACGCCGCGGGCGCCGTCGTCGACGTGGAACGTGCCGTCGATCGCGCCGTCACACGCGGTGTCGGCATCGCGCACATTTGTCTCGCGCAGCTTCGCGCCCATCACCGTGCTGCGCCGCATCGACGGTGTCGCCGGCGACGGGCTGTCGGCGCTCGAGAGCTTCGTGCTCTTGCGCGTCGATGGTCAGCGCTCGGTGGCGGCGTTGCGCGAAGACATGAAGCTGAGCGAGTCCGACCTCGCTCTGGCGCTCGAGCTCTTGCAGCGCCGCGGTCTGGTCGAGCGCGCGACGGCGCTGCCGCGGTCG
>JANNAY010001309.1:0-5539 GCA_031384945.1 Deltaproteobacteria bacterium | reverse complement strand
CCAGCGCCGGATCGGCGGCGCGCAGCTCGTCACGCGTGTCGATGCTGTTGTGCACGCCGTCGGCGGGGTCGGCCTCGAGGTTGGTGTTGAACCAGCTCTGCGCGCCTTCGGCCCAATACTCTTGCTCGTTCGTGAGCGCGTAGGTGTCAGCGAACCAACCACCGGCGACCGCGGCGTCGTAGGCGCCGACGAGGGCAGCGTCGGCTGCGGCGCCGTTGGCCGTGAAGTGGATGCCCATGATCCACAGCGTGTGCGCCATCTCGTGCACCAGGATGTTCTCACCAACATAGATGTCGCCAGCGAGGCCGAGCACGTTCTCTTCGGCGCAGCTCGTCAGCGGTCGCTCGGGCGTGGCGCCGAGACCGCGGGCGCGGGTGTCCCAGTCGACGTCAGGAAAGGCCTCGTTGAGGTCGCTGTGCTCGGGCAGGTCGGTGGTCACCTCGCTGGCGGCGAGGATGCCGACGCGAACGCCGCCGGCCCGCATCTCGACGACGGCGTCGGGCCGCCGGGCGAGCATGTGTGTCAGCACGTCGCAGACGGCGGGGAACGCGTCGTCGCGCACCCTGGCCGAGCCCACGATGGGCAACGGCCCGTTGAGAAATTTTTCATAGAAGCTGTCGAAGCGGGCGGGCGGGGCGGTGACCGCGGCGCCGCAGTCGATGACTTCGTCGTCGTCGTCAGCGTCGTCGTCAGCGTCGACGAAGTCGCCCTCGTCGGCGACGCAGCCGACGCAGAAGAAGACGCAGAGAGAGAAGACGCGGGTCATGTCAGCCTCGTCAGCAACGACGACGGCAGCGGCGCCTTTTTCTTCGCGCCGTAGTCGAACGAGACGATGACGCCTTCGCCGGTGGCGGCCAACGCGCGGTGCTGCGCCGAGAAGAGCGCAAAGCCGAGCGTGAAACGATCTTCGTGCACCTCGGTGACGCCGACCGCCGCGGTGACGACGTCAGGAAAGACCAGCGGCAAGCGAAAGCGGACGCCGGCGCTGTGCAAGATCGGACCGACGCCGCTGTGGGGCGTGTTGTGAAAGAAGCCGACGTCGAAGAGCATGGCGGCGCGGGCGCTCTCGAACCAACGGTAGAAGACGACGTTGTTGACGTGGGCGTTGACGTCGAGGTCGCCCCACTGCACGGGCACGGTGAAGCGCCAGTGAAAGTGCTCGAGCAAGCGCTCGCAGGCGAAGCGCGGGCTCTCTTTCAAGCGATCGAAGAGGGCCTCTTTCTCATCGCGGTACGCCTGCATCGGGCGGCCGTGACACGCGCGCTTCAGCGCCTGGTACGAGGCCCGCACCTCGTCGTCACGGAGCAGGATCTCGCGAAAGATCCACTGCTCGTCGGCGGCGCTGTCTTTCACCGTCACGTGCAAGCCCACCGGAATCTTGTGACCGTCGGCGAGCTCGAAGCTCTGTCCATCGGGCGGCAGATAGGCGCCCGCCGACATTCGCAGGCCCGGCACCGCGGCCAGCGTCATCACGGTTTCGGCGAAGCGCTCGCGCGGCACGCGCACCTGAATGTCGAGGTCGCCCTTGGTCAACAGTCCGTCGACGGCGGTGGCGCCGACGTGTTCGACGGCGGCGAAGTGGACGGCGGCTTTGACGCGGTTGGCGACGTCTTTGTAGCGGGCGGCGACGGCGACCTTGAATCCGGACGTGTCGACGTCGTTGATGACGAAGACATCAGACGAAGGAGAAGACGACATCGAAGCCCCCGAAAAAAAGACCCACAACCGAGGTTGTGGGTCTTCGTATTACCAAGACAGGCGACACTCCAACGGTTCCTCTTCGCAAAGCCTTCGCGTCACCGTCGGAGCCTCGTCGCGTATCACTCGGTCTCGGTTTCGACCTTGCGGCGCTTGGTGCGTTGTCCTGGTTTCAGTCCGCGTTTGCGGATGCGGATGGCGGCGGGCGTGACCTCGATGAGCTCGTCCATGTCGATCCACTCCATGGCCTCTTCGAGGCGCATGCGGCGCGGCGGGACGAGGATGACGTTCTCGTCTTTGCCGGCGGCGCGGATGTTGGTGAGCTTCTTTTCGCGGATGACGTTGATGTCGAGGTCGTTGTCGCGGGCGTGTTCGCCGACGACCATGCCTTCGTAGACGTCTTCGCCGGGGCCGATGAACATGTGGCCGCGCGGCTGCAGCGCGAACAGCGAGTACGGCGTGGCGCGGCCGAGGTCGGTGGAGATCATGGCGCCGGAAGCGCGGGCTTCGATGTCGCCTTTGTAGGGGATCCAACCTTTGAGGTAGGTCGACATCTGGCCTTCACCGCGCGTCACCGTGCGGAAGGTGCCGAGAAAGCCGATCAGGCCGCGGGTGGGGATCTCGTACTCGACCGACGTCCAACCGGAGATCGCAGACTCCATTCCGATCATCTGGCCGCCGCGCTTGCCGACGTGCTCGGTGACCGAACCAACGGCGGTCTCGGGGATGTTGACGACCATGCCTTCGAGGGGCTCGACCTTGTCGCCGTTGATCTCTTTGACGACGACGGTCGGACGGCTGACGCACATCTCGTAGCCTTCGCGGCGCATCGACTCGATGAGCACCGCGAGCTGCAGCTCGCCGCGTCCCAACACTTTGAACTTGTCGGGCGTCTCGGTTTCAAGCACGCGAATCGACACGTTGCCGCGGATTTCACGCATCAAACGATCACGCACCTGGCGCGACGTCACATACTTGCCGTCTTTGCCGGCGAAGGGACCGTCGTTGATCGAGAAGATCATGCCGAGGGTGGGCTCGCCGACCGAGATGCGCTCCATCGGTTTGGCGTCGACGTCGAGGGCGCTGACGATGGTGTCGCCGGGGACGACGTTCTCGAGGCCGGCGATGCAGACGAGGTCGCCGGCTTTGGCGCTCTCGACCTCCATCCGTCCCATGCCTTGGAACAAATAGATGACGCTGACCTTCGACTTTTCAGCCGTCGGTTTGCCATCTTTGTCGGGCTCGCCAAGACGCATCACGTCCATCTTTTTCGACAGCTTGCCGCCGTGGATGCGGCCCGTGGCCAGGCGGCCGACGTAGTCGTCGTAGTCGATGGCGTTGACCATGATGGCCAGCGGTGCGCTGTCGTCGTCTTTCGGCGCGGGGATCGACTTCAAGATCGTGTCGAAGAGGGGCTTGAGCGTGAGCTTGCCCTTCAACGTCGTCGACATCGGCAGGATCGCCTCGGCCGGGATCGCGCCGTTGCTGGTGGCGCTGACCGCCCAACCGTCGCGGGCGACGGCGTAGACGACGGGAAATTCGAGCTGCTTCTCTTCGGCGCCGAGGTCGATGAAGAGGTCGTAGACCTTCTGCAGCACTTCTTGCGGACGCGCGTCGCCGCGGTCGACCTTGTTGATCACGACGATGGGCGTGAGGCCGAGGTCGAGCGCTTTCTTGAGCACGAAGCGCGTCTGCGGCAGCGGGCCTTCAGCGGCGTCGACGAGCAAGAGCACGCCGTCGACCATGTGCAGGGTGCGCTCGACCTCGCCGCCGAAGTCGGCGTGGCCGGGGGTGTCGACGATGTTCACGCGCACATCACCGAGGATGATGCCGGTGTTCTTGGCCATGATCGTGATGCCGCGCTCACGCTCCTGGTCCATCTTGTCCATCATGCGGTCGCTGGTCGACTCATGGGCTTTGAAGGTGCCGGCTTGTTTGAGCATGGCGTCGACGAGAGTCGTCTTGCCGTGGTCGACGTGGGCGATGATGGCGATGTTGCGAAGGTCATTTCGGGACATGGTGCCCGACGCTTGCCTGACGATTTCAACGTCGTCGAGGGACGTTTCGCGGTTTCTTCATTTCTTGTGGCCGGCGGACAGCTGACCGCGCCTCATGGCTCTGGCGTGAAGTCGAGCAGCAGGTAGAGCGCGTCGGCTTCGCCAGCGGGGTCGTAGCTGGCGTCGTCGAGGTCAAAGGCCTCGCGGAAGTCGCCGGTGACCACGACGCGGCCGGCGTCTTGGCGGACGACGTCGATGACGGAGTTGTCGACGCCGACGACGCGGGCGGCGACGGCGTCGCCGGCCTCGTCGAAGTGGACGAGGACGGAGTGGTTGTTGCCGCCGGGTAGGTCGACCCTGAGGTCGTCATAGTCGACGGCGACGCCGCCGAGGTTGCGCAGGTCGCTGGCGATGACGCCGCCCGCGCCGTCGCTGGCGATGCCGGTGCAGCTGCCGCCTTCGAACCGTCGGCGGCGCACCAGCTCGAGGGCGGGGTCGAGCCGCAGCAGCAGCATCGCGTCGACGCCGGACGAGAAGTCGTTGCGGCCGCAGACCCAGGCCGCGCCGTCGCTCTCGCCGACGAGGGCGCCGAATTCGAGCTCGCCGTCGCCGCCGTCGTCGATGTAACGGCCGGTCTGTCCGCCGTCGGCCGCATCGAGCCCGATCACGACGCCGGTGAGCCCTGACAATCCCGTCGGGGTGGTGCCGTCGTGGACGAAGTCGTCGGCGCCGAAGCTGATGAGGACGTCGTCGCCTGCTTTGACGCCGCTGGGCTGCGTGTCGAAGCCGCTGCCGCCGAAGACGCGTGCCCAGTCGACGCTGCCGTTGGCGCCGTCGAGGCCGAGGGCGAAGATGTCGACGCCAGCGCCGGCGAACGACGAGAGCGCTCGGCCGTTGAAGTCGATGTCCGTGCCCTCGAAGCTGCCGAGGACGACGACGCGGCCGTCGAGCACCACGATCTCGGTCACTGAGCGCACGGCGGACGGCAGGGTTTTCAGCCAGACGATGGCGCCGTCGTCGACGTCGAGGGCGGCGACCCAGGCGTTGCTGGCGTCGGTGACGTCGGGGTCGCCGAAGCCGAAGACGGCGGCGGAGCCGGTGCGGCCGCCGACGTAGACGACGCCCGCGGCCTCGTCGACGGCGACGGGATCGGCGGCGCCGCCGCGCAAGGCGAGGAAGCCGCCGATGACGCGGCGCCACAGCGGCGTGCCGTCGGCGGCAAAGGCGGCGACCACGCCAGCGACGTCGTCGCCGGTGTCGGCGGGCAGCGTCAGGGCGCCGGCCCCGGTGCCGACGTTGGCGTTGACCGCGGTGTATTCGGCGGTGACGAACAGCCGGCCGTCGGCGGCGAGCGCGACGTCGCTGGCGCCGTCAAAGGCAAGTCCGCCGATGATGCGGGCGTCGACTCCGGTGAATTCGGCGGGGCCGGCTCCTTCTCCTTCTCCTTCTCCTTCTCCTTCTTCTCCCTCCCCTTCTTCTCCTTCTCCCTCTTCGCCTTCGCCTTCGCCTTCGCCTTCGCCTTCGCTGCGGACGCCGACGGCGCACGATCCCGCGTCGCAGATCTCGCCGCTGGGGCAGCTGTCGTCGTCGACGCAGGTCGCGGCGCCGAGGCCGAGCAGCGGACAGCCGCCGACGACGAAGACGACGACGACGAGCGCGGCGACCTGAGCGGCGCGGGCGACGATGGAGACGGCGTGAGAGATCATTCGGAGACCAAGAGGGCGATGCCCGTGGCGATGAGGCCTGTGGCGGCGATGCTGCCGGCGACGACGACGATGCGGCCGTAAAAGGCGGCGTCGTCTTTCTGCTGCCGCGACGACGACGGCTCGAGCAGCGTCTGGTTG
>JANNAY010001299.1:0-5037 GCA_031384945.1 Deltaproteobacteria bacterium | reverse complement strand
CGTGAACGTGGCCGAGCTGGCGATCAGGTTCGGATAGCTGACCGTGACGTCGAGCTGCTTCACCTTGGCGACGTTGGTTAGGAAGGCGTTGGCACCCGGCTGGATCGGCGCGCTCTTCGGCGGGTCGCCGCTCAAGAAGCGGACGTTCGGTACGACGGTGAGCTGGAAAATCCGGTCGTCGATGGTGATCTGCAACTGCTGGATCTGGGCCACGGTCAGGCCGAGATCGGCGAACGACGGCAGCACCGCCTGCGGGCGGATGCGCCACGAGATGGTCTCGTTTTGCGCGTAGGTCTCGGTGAACGAGGTCAGCTCGGTGACGTTGTACGACTGCGTGCCGCTGGCCGATGACTGCAGCGCCAGCGCGGCGTTGACCTGTTGGATCACCTGTTGTGTGATGACAGACTGTCCCCAATCTCGGATCGCTGCGATCACATCATCGCCAATTGATGGATCGACCTTATCGACAGTTACCGTCGACGAATTCGACTCATTCAGGTATTCAGTGATATCATAGGTTGTTGGCTCGTCCCAACTGGTATCGGCGTCGACGGTGTAGTTGAAGAATGTGTTCGAGTTGAAACTCAGCGCCGCGGTCACGGCCGGCATGAAGGAGGCGACCGAGAGGATGTACTCGATGCTGAACGGGCTACCGCCCTTGGCCGACATCGCTGTCGTGACCGCGGTGACTTGATCGGCCGTCAGCGGCAGCTGAAAGATCGCCTGATCGCTACCGAAATCGGTGCCGTCGACCTGGGCGCCCGTGGTCGAGCCCGCTCCGTCAGGGAACGTGACATTGACGATGGTGCCGGGTTGGACCGCCAGTGTCTGAAACACCGGCGCTGTCACAGGACCGAACAGCGATGCCATCGCCTGGATTTGGGCGATGATGCCGGGAAGCACGCCGTCGGGGACCCCGAGCTCAACAACGATCTGGCAGTAGCCGGAGCCGTTGGTGTTGGGGTCGCTCGTCTGCATCGTTGCAATCTGAATGCGCGGAAGACCGTTGGCATCCAAAGAGAACACCGGCATCGGCGTCACGTAGAAAATATTGGGTTGATCGCTATCTTGGTGAAATTCCCACGTGTTCGGACCGACCTGTACGGTCCCGCGCTTCAAGATGCTCAGCATGTGTACCCCCGCTTCCGACTGTACGAGTGGGTCCGTGCAGCTGTCAAATCCTCCCGTTGTGCGCACGGCACCACGTTCGGATGCGCTTCCTCCGCGTGGAGACGACCGGCATCCCGAAAACGCGCCGCGTTTCGTCCAAGAGCGGTCGCTCTGTCGCCGCGCTTATGCGCGACGCCAGCAGTCCTTCGACGCGGGACGGCGTCTTCGCCGCGGCTCTGACGGAGGCGGGCGCAGACCACGTCAGGGACGTAGACGTCTGCAGAGACGGTGAGGACGACGACAACCGTGGAGCCGACGCTAGCTAGTTAAGCCGTCATCCTGCGCAGGCTCGCTCGGCGTGAGGCGAACTACGGCATCCAGGAGACCGTCGAGCTCAGCGGACGGCCCGGGTTCGTCGCCGGGAGGGCGCTTGTCCAGAACGTGCATTGCGTACAGCACGGCCAGAACAGGTTCCTCCAACGACCGCTGGATCGTGACCAATGGCGGGGCCGGATACCTTTGGAACGTCGGGACGAGCGTTCCTGGCTGAGCGAACTCGTGCTCGGCAGCAAAGGCATCCATCGCGGCGCGCGCGAGCTCGGAGAAGGAGCCGGCGGCGACGGCAGCCTGCTTGACCGCCTCATCAAAAACCAGGGGCACGAAGATGCTCTGCGGCCCGCTGCGGCGATAGCTTGCCTCGTCGATGGCAACGGGTGCCATCTGCCACGGCGTCGAGTCGCGCATCGGCCAGCGGGCGATGCGCGTGATGAGCCGCAACCGTGTCGCGTGGGTTAGTCGCAGGGCGCGCTTCGACGCCATCGACTGCCGCATGTGCTCGGCGAGCCAGGTCGCGTAGCTGTTGAGGTCGCCGACGGCGCGAGCGGTCGTCTTCGTCGACGAGATGCGGGGTGTCCGCAGGTCTTTCGCCGTGATGGTCGGGACCGGGATGTCGAGCCGCAGGCAGTGCTCGAGGATGCAGCGAAACGGAAAGAATGTTCGCGGGCTGCCGAACGTGATGCGGAACCGCTCGAGGAGCTCGAAGTGGGCTTGCGAGAGCTTCGTCGTGTACTGGACGCGTTTACTGTCGCTGCTGCTCGACTTCTCGTCGTCCGTCACGCGTGGCTCCTCGCAGGTGCACGTCATCCACCGACGTAGACGACGAACCGGGCTCCCCGCTTCGTGGTGACTATCTCCTCCTCGTTGTTGAGGCGAGCGGCTTTTCCGCTCGTCGGGTTCGCGGCGCCGCGGAGAGCGTCGCCCGCGGGGTTGTCGCCGGCAACGTTTGCGGCGGCGTCCATCAGGCCTGAGACAGCGCCCTGGGCGCCGCCGGCGGCGACATCGCTGGCACCGCCGAGGCTACGAGTGCCGGGGATTCCTGCGCGGTTGTCCGGGCTCCTCGCGATGCCACGAAGCGGCACGTTCTGGCCGCCGACGATGGCGAAGTTGAAGGTGACGAGGATGCGCAGTCCGCTGGTTCCGCTGGTCTGGCCGTGCACCTGGGTGCCGACCGGCAGCGTCACGCCTCCGACCTTCGTCTCCTGCGTGACGACGGCGATGACCGGGCCCGACGGCGACGAGGCGATGGCGCCGTCGAGGCGGACGGGCACCCGAATCCCTGCCGTCGCCGTCGTGGCAGCCGTCGTCGCCGGCGCCTTCGCCGCAGCGCCGGCGGTCGGGTTGTTGAAGCTGTCGCGGCCGCCGTAGATGGCGTCCCACGCCGACGCGGGGCCGGAAGGCGCCGACGCTGGGGCAGCGACAAGGGCTCCCGGCTCGCGCTTCCGTGGGGCGGTGTGGGCGACAACCTGCGGAGGCGGCGCGTCGGCCGGTGCGGCCGGCGGCGGCGCTGGCGCGGGCGCTGGCGCGGGCGGCAGCACGATGGTGGCCGGGGCATCACGCTTCGCGCGCTGGAGGTCGTCGAGCTCGGCCTTGGCGGAGCGCTCTTGGCGCAGCGTGTCGGGGTCGACAAAGGCGCCGTTGCCGACCTTTGAGGCCGCAACCGCATTCTCGGCGTACTGCCAACCTCCGAACATGATGGCAGCGACGGCACCGGCGGCGGCGAGCGGCAGCGCGAGCTTCTTGATCGCCGAGCGGCTGTTGTCGTCCGTCTTCGTCGACGACGCTGCAAACGTCGGTCGGGCGATGCGACTGCGGCTCTCCGAGGGCGTCGGGACGTCTTCGTCAGCGGGCGCAGGGGCCGCGGCGCCGACCACGGAGACGCCCGCGGCAGAACGTTTGAGGGGAGAAGAGGCGGCGGCCGGGGCCGGGGCGGCGGCGGCCGGGGCGGCGGCGCGCGGAGCGGATTCAGGCCGAGGCGCGAACTCGGACTCCCGCGGGAGGACAGCGTTCGTCACCTCGGGCATGTCCAGCGGGGGGTCATCGGAGACGGGGCGCGCTGTCGCCCCCTGCCCTGCCCCCGCTTCGAACATCTGGTTGACCAGGGCCAGCTGCGCCCTGCCCTGTGACGCCGTGGCCGCCACGCCGACGTCGGCCTTTGGCGCCCACTCCGACGACGTCGCTTCCGGGACGACAGCCTTCGGCGCGGGCTGGCGCCCTGGGCGGGTCGGCTCAGGAACCGGGACCAACAAAGGCGCGGCCGGGGCGACGCCGGGAGCCTGCGCGGACTGGATCGTCGAGAGGCGCTGAGCGAGCGCGGCGGCGTTCTGGATGCGGCGTGCGCGGTCCTTTTGCAGCAGGTCGTGCACGAGCGTCGCGAACTCGGTCGAGCAGTCAGGCCGCAGCTCTCGCACGGCGACGAATTTGCCCTCGGCGATGACCTTCCAGAGCTTCACGGGGTCGCCGCCGGGGCCGACGGAGAACGGCAGGCGGTGCGTGACGAGGTGGTAGAGCATCACGCCCGTGGCCCACATCTCCGTGAGGATGTCGTGGTCTATCTCGGAGGCGACGTACTCCGGAGCGAGGTAGGCCCACGTCCCCGACGCCGTGCCCGCCTGCGTCAGCTGGTGCGCCTCGATCGAAGCCTCGCGGGCCAAGCCGAAGTCGATGAGCTTCACCTTGTCGTCGGCGTTGATCAGGGCGTTGCTGAGCTTCAAGTCGCGGTGAAGCACGCCCTGGCTGTGGGCGTATCCGACGGCGGCAGCGAGCTGGCGGGCGACGCCGAGGACGCGGTCGAGGCTCGGGTTCGTCTTCACCCAGCGCCGCAGGTCGACGCCACTGAAGAGGGGCATGACGATGTACTGCGTGCCGCCGAAGCGCGCGTAGCGGTGGATGGCGATGATGTTCGGGTGCTCGAGCCGGGTGAGCTTGGCGAGCACCTGAGCTTCGCGCTGAAAGCGCTCCTCGGCGAGCTTGGCGTTATCGGCGCCGTCTTCGGGGTCGTTGTTCTTCGCGTTGGTGGCGATGACCTTGAGGGCCTTCAGCTCCTCGGTGCCCGGCTCGCGGACCTTGTAGATGGCGCCCATGCCGCCGGCACCGAGCTTGGCCTCGACGATGTAGCCGTCGATGACCGAGCCGATGGGGATGTCTTCGGGCTTTGAGGGGTCTGCCATGAGGCTCCTGCAGAAATCGGGGCGGACGCCCCAATTACCGGCGCGCGGTGAGCATTCTAGAAGTCGATTACGTCGACGACGACGTCGCGGTCTTTGCCGCCGTCTTCTTGAACGGTGAGAGTGTAGGTCGAGGGAGGCGGGTCGCCGCCGGGGAGCTCGAGGGCGGCGATGCCGAGGGTGCGGTCGTTGAAGGCGAGGCGCGTGGTCTCGAACTGAGCGTAGGTGCTGCTGTTCGCCTTGTCGGCCAAGCTGGCGGTCGCGAGCTGCAGGTCTTCGCCGCTGCGGTTCTCGACCTCGAAGGTCAGATACAGAATGTTGGACGTCCGGCAGAACTGCTTCAGGCGAACCACGATCATCTCATTGCGAGAGGGCCTGCCCGCGAAGTCCTTGCAGACGGTCTTCTTCATGTGGATGTCGAGGA
>JANNAY010001294.1:0-2395 GCA_031384945.1 Deltaproteobacteria bacterium | reverse complement strand
CGACCAAGGGTCAAGGCGACCAGACATCAACCTGAGTCGTCAACGAGCTTCTTCAAGACCGCGCGGGCGGCGGCGTCGAAGCCGGTCAGCTCGATGCCGATGCCACCGCCGTCGCCGGGACGGCGCACGACGCGTCCCTCGCCACGCAGCAGCTGGTTGCCATCGGTGGTGGTGAGCTGCACGAAAACGCGGGCGCCGAGGGGCTTGCCGTCGTCGACGTCGATGAAGATGCCGCTCTCGCTGACGTTGACGGCGTAGACGGTCTTGGGCGGCTCGGTCGCGGTGTAGCGAATCTGCACGAGCACCGGCAGGTCGACCCGCGGGTGACGTCGTCGGTCGTCTTTGTTGTCGGCCATGACGACGTCCTCTCTCAGAGCTCTCTCAGAGCACGCGCAGAAACGCGCTGCCCCGACGATAGGGCGCAAAGGTCAACGCGCGATCACCCAGCAGCGGTTGCACGCAGGCGCGGACTGCTGCTTCGTCGCCGACGCGCCATCCTTCTGGGTCGTGCTCGATCACGAAGCCCTGCGGGCGCACGCGGCAGCGGACGGTCTGGTGTCCCAGCGCCCTGACGGCGCGTTCGACGTCGTCGACGAGGCGCAGCAGCGGACCATCGATCCGGATGCCCGTCTCGACCCGCGACGACAAACACGGCGACGCCGGCAGGTCGGCGACGGCGCCGAGTCCGAGGGCGCGGGCGAGGGCTCTGACGTCGTCTTTGCTGAAGCCAGCGTCGACGAAGGGTTCTCTGACGCCGCGTTCGGCGGCGGCTTTGCGGCCGGGGCGGTAGTCGTCGACGTCGTCGAGGTTGGCGCCGGTGCAGATCAAACCGTCGAAGCCGAAAGCGCCCACGGCGTCGAAGAGGTGGGACTTGCAGAAGTAGCAGCGGTCGACGGGGTTGTTGGCGTAGGCGTCGTCGTCGACCTCGCCGGCGTCGACGACGACGACGTCTTTGAACAAGGCGCGCACGCGCTCTGAAGCTTCGCGCGGCACCGCTGCCGAGGCCGCGTGAAACAGCGTGACGTCGACGAGGCCCTCGTCTTTGAGGGCGTGGGCCAAGGCGGCGAGGGTGACGCTGTCGACGCCACCCGAGACGGCGACGGCGAAGCGCTTCATCTCGACCAGCACGCTGCGCAGCCGCTCGCGCTTGTCGACCAGGGCGAGGCTCACTTCTCGAGCTCTTGCCGGCGGGCGCGGCGCTCGGCGAGCGTGGCGCCATCGACGTCGTCAACGTCGGCTTTTTTGGTGACGCCGCCGGGGCGGTCGGCGGTCTTGACGCGGGCGCCGACGCCCTCAGAGTCGTCGACGCTGGCGATGTCGCGGCCGAGCTCGCAGCGCAGCGCGTCGTCGACGCGGATGCCCAGCGTTGTCGTCTGCGAAAAGAAAGCCGCGATGGCGTCGTCTTTGTGCTCGGGCAGCACCAGCAGCTGCACGCGGGTGGCGAGGCGCGCCTTCTTCATGACGACGGCGACGAAGCTGACGTCGACGATGCCGGCGACGTCTCTGAGGGTGTCGGCGCTGCGTCCCAATTCTTCGGCGCTCATGTCGTCGATCTCGGCCGAGAGCACGATGAGGCGGCGCTCGCTCCACGCCGACGTGGTCGCCGATGTCGTGGGCGACGACGTCGTCGAGGGCGTGGTCGTCGTCAGCGTCAGCCGCACGATGTTCGACAGCCCCGGAAAGGTCTTGGTGCCGAAGCCGACGGCGGATCCGGCGACGACGCCGGCGACGCGCTTGCCGGGGCGCAGGTGCTGCAAGATCGCGGCGCCCGTCGGGGTGACGCGTTCGCCGGCGCGTCCGTCGTCGTGGGCCATGAGGCCTTCGATGAGGCGCAGCGTCGCTGGCGCGGGCACCGGCAGCTCGCCGTGGGCCGTCTGCACGCGGCCCGATCCGAGCGGCAGCGACGACGTCGACGCCGTCAGCGGACCGACCAGCTGCTCGAGCCTGTCGAGCAAGACGGCGCTGGCGACGACGTCGGCGACGCTGTCTTGGGCGCCGACCTCGTGAAAGGCGACCGTGGCGACGTCGAGGCCGTGCACGGCGGCTTCGGCGGTGGCGATGCGTTCGAAGATGTCGCGGGCGCGGGCCTTGGCCGTCGTCGTCAACGCGCTGCTGTCGAGCCGCTGAAAGATCTCTTGCACCGGCACGTGGGCGTGGTCGATGCCCTTTTGCAGCACGAAGCGCCCGGGCAGTTTCTTCTGCTTCTCGCGCGGATCGTCGACGACAAATCGACGCCCGGCGAAGACGTCGTCGTTGAAGTCGACGAAGCTGACGCCCACGTCGTCAGCGAGGCCGGCGGAGCGCAACAGCGCCGCGAGCCCGTCGCTGCCGCACGGGTCGATGCCCAGCAGCAATCCCGAGATCGCAGCGACGAACATGTCGCCAGCGATGCCAC
>JANNAY010001284.1:0-4460 GCA_031384945.1 Deltaproteobacteria bacterium | reverse complement strand
CGAGGCGCTTCTGCTCACACAGCACGTTCTCGGGCTTCGGCGCCACGTTGTTGTCGGGGTCGGCGTCGAGGTTGAGCGGGTCTTCGGGAATTCGGCAGCACTTGCCAGCCACGCTGCCGTCGCAAGAGTTGCCGCCGCGCGCGCCTTCGCTCTGCAGCTTCTCGAAGAAGTCGCGATCGGGAAACGACGTGCCGAGATACGTCGGCGTCTTGCCGATGCTCTCGTCGGTGAGCAGCCAATCGTTCCAAATCTCGATCAAGCGCTGCTCGGTGCGCGCATCGGCGAGCACATCGTCGATGCGCGAGGCGAGCAGTGACTCGTCGGCACCAGCGCCGAGGGACGCGCTGGCCGCGCCCGTCAACGTCAGCGCCGCCTTCTTCATCGTCTCAGCCGGCGACAGCAGCGTCGTCTGCGCCAACAAATTCTCGTCGGCGATGCCGTGGTCGCTGCCGGCGGCGCAGGTGTCGTCGCCGTTTTGCACGCGGCGCACGAAGCTTCTGAAGCGCCCAATCTCGGCGCGCTCGGCGGGGGTGATGACGACGCCGCCGGTGTGCCCGGTCAGGTCACCGAGGATGGGGTTCGCGAGGATGAGCGGGATGGTGACTTCGTCGTCGTCGAGGGCGAGAGCGGCGCGGGCGTCGGCGTCGAGGTCGCTGACGTCGAGGTCGAGGCCGTCTGCTTCGGTTTTGGCGAGGATGTCTCTGACGGCTTGCACGCCTTTGGCCGCGAAATCGTCGTCGCCGGGAAACGGCAAGACGTAGCGCGCGCCCAACGACGGCGCGAAGCCGAACTCGTTGTGGCAGCCGATGCAGCGCGAGAGCGCGACGGGCCATGCGTCGATGAGAAAGGTGTCTTCGAGCGATCGGCACGGCGTGAACTGCAGCGACAGTGAGCCTGTGTCGACGAGGGCGCCGTCGACGCTGACCTCGACGACGAAGTCGCCGGCGACGCTGGAGACGACGTTGAATTCGACGACGCCGGTGCCATCGCTGACGACGGAGACAACGTCTTCGGGTCCGATCGGATTCGTCGTCAGCGAGACGGTGCGGTTGGCGACGGGTGCTGCGTCGTCGCCGGGCTCGAGCTTGACGATCAAGTGGTAGGCGGTGAGCCCGTCGGCGGGAAGTGCGAAGCGCGGTGACGATGTCAGCGTCGCGACAGGCGTCGGCAGCGCGGGTTCGCCTTCGCCTTCTTCACCTTCGCCTTCTTCACCTTCGCCGCCTTCGCCTTCGCCACCTTCGCCTTCGCCGCCGTCGGGATCGGCGGGACAGGCGAGGAAGACCATCGATGCCAGCAACGAGGCAGGCAGCAGCAGGCGAGAGAGCACGGGGCCTCCGGTGGCTCGGACGAAAAGGGGGTCAGCTTGTCATGTGGCGGCAGGGAATCGAACACCGACACGCGCACACAACGGAACGCAAAGTCTTGAGCAAGAACAGCGCGGATCTATTCCTCGTCGGGCGTGGTTCGGCTGGGATCCTCGACGACGGCGGCCATCGCTGGCGCGGTCGCGCCCTGGTGAAACCGCAGCGCCGGATCTGGCGGCGGCACTCCGGTTTCGGTCTCGTCGCTCCACCCGTCGGTGGTCTCTGCGCTCCAATCGGCTTCGTTTTTTGTCGGAGCGGGCCCGGCGTCGAGCAGCACGACGCGCGGCGTTTTCTTCACGGCCATGCGCGAAGTCTATGTCCGAAAATTTGGAGATGGGATCCACGGGCCGCATTGTGGCTCCAGCAGTCGCCAACTGGAGACTGTGGAGGACTCACGGATGCACAACGCCCGTCTCAACGAACGCAGCTCGTTCCCCGGTCAAGTTGACGTCGTCCCGCACGCGTCGAACCGACTGCTGCGCGTGTGGGCGCAAGACGTGTCCGAGACCGGCATGTTCTTGCAGACCACGCAGCCCTTTCACGTGGGCGAGACGGTATCGCTGCGCTTCGACGTCGACGCCAACGAGGTGCATGTGCGCGCCGCCGAGGTGATGTGGGTGCGTCCGTTCGAGCCCATCGCCGTCGACGGCAAAGTGCCCGGGGTCGGACTGCGCTTCGTCAGCGTCGACCCGCCCGCCCGCGCCGCGCTGCGCAAGCTGACGACGCCGAAGGGACCCAACGACACCCTCGTCGACACGCGCGCCAGCGCCCTGCCAGCGCCGAAGCTGACGCTGCCGCCGCTCACGGCGTCGATCATCGCGCGCGCGCAGGGCGTGACGCCGAAGAAGCGGCAGTCGACGCAAGAGATGATCTCGCTGGCCCCCTTCTCTGACCTGCCCGCCATCTCGCTGCCCCCCGACGATCCGCAGCTGTCGTCCGAGGCAAACGTCTTCGAAGGCATCCCCCGCGGACCGCGCGAGGTGACGATGGGTCCGAGTGAGGCGCGCAAACACAAGACGACGCAGCCCATGTTCCGCGAGATCGACGACTTCGACGACGGCGACGACGTTGACGTCTTCATGGGCTGGAAATTTCGCAAGGTCGAGGCGATGCCTGAGGCTGAGCACGAGGCGCCTGACGCGCTGCGCATGAGCTTCGACGACGACGCGCCCAGCGGCATGATGACAAAGGCGCGCTCGTTCATCGGCGAGCCGTCGATCCTCGAAGAGGCCGACCTCTTGTCCGAGCGCGCGTCCTCCGGCGACGACTACTCGATCGGGTCGCTGCCGCCGGGCTTCGACGACGGCGTCATCGCCATCCGCCAGCTGCCCCTCGTCGAAGAGCGCGTCGAAGCGCCGACGCCTGCGCGACAACCGCCGAAGAAGAAGCGTTCGCTGACGACGGCCGTCGCCTTCCTCGTCGCTGGCTGCGCTGCCGGCGCCGTCGTCGGCATCGGCAACCAACAGCTCCAGGTGAAGCCCGTCTCCGCAGCGAAACCGCTCATGGCCGTGGCGACCACGGCGCCGACGCCTGCACCGATCGTCGTGCAGTCTGTCGCGCAGGCCGAGGCCCCGTTGTCGCCGGCGCCGACGTCGCCGCTGCCGCCGCTGGCGCCGTTGAAGGCTGAGCCGGCGGCGAAGAAGAAAGAGACGACGACTTTGGCGGCGACGACGAAGCCGACGAAGAAAGAGCCGCTGCTGGCGACTCCGGGTCGTCTCGAGTTGCAGCTGCCCGAAGGCGGCAAGGTGAAGCGCGCCTTCGCGCTGTCGAACCCCGCGCGTGTCGTCGTCGACCTCATCGGCGCTGAGCTGCCGAAGAAGAACATCGACATCGACGAAGGCGGTGTCGTTCAGCTGCGCTTCGGACACCCCGACCCGAAGACCGAGCGCGTCGTCGTCATCGTCGCGGGCGGCGACAAACCCGCCAAACCAGCGGCCTCGCTCGACGGCGATCGGCTCAACGTCACGTGGAGCTGGTGAAAAAAAAGAGGCGCCTGCGAGGGCGCCTCTTTCGTTTCTGGGCGCTCGGCTCAGAAGTCCATGTCGTCGCCGTAGCCGCCGCCGCCGTGGTCGTGGCCGTGGTGGTCGCCGCCGCCGGCTTTCTTGTCTTCGGGCTTGTTCGCGATCATCGCCTCGGTGGTGAGGAGGAGACCGGCGACCGAGGCCGAGTTCTCGAGGGCCGTGCGGGCGACCTTCGTGGGGTCGATGACGCCGGCCTTGACGAGGTCTTCGAAGGCCTCGCTGCGGGCGTTGAAGCCGAAGTTGTTGTCTTTCGACTCAGTGACCTTGTTGACGACGACTGAGCCTTCCCAGCCCGCGTTCTGCGAGATCTGGCGCATGGGCTCTTCGCAGGCGCGCTTGAGCAGCTTCACGCCGAAGTCTTGCTCGGTGTTGCCGGTCTTCATGTTGTCGAGGTCGCGCGAGGCTCGCAGCAGGGCGACGCCGCCGCCGGGGACGATGCCTTCTTCGACGGCCGCGCGGGTCGAGTGCAGGGCGTCTTCGACGCGGGCCTTCTTCTCTTTCATCTCGGCTTCGGTGGCCGCGCCAACGTTGATGACGGCGACACCGCCAGCGAGCTTGGCCAGGCGCTCTTGGAGCTTCTCGCGGTCGTAATCAGACGTGGTCTCTTCGACCTGCGCGCGGATCATCTTGATGCGGGCCTGGATGTCGGCCTTCTTGCCGGCGCCGTCGACGAGGGTGGTGTTGTCTTTGTCGACGGTGACCGACGACGCGCGTCCGAGCATCGCGAGCGTGACGTTCTCGAGCTTCTCGCCGCGATCTTCAGAGATCATGGCGCCGCCCGTGAGCACGGCGATGTCTTCGAGCATGGCCTTGCGGCGATCGCCGAAGCCCGGCGCCTTGACGGCGCAGACGTTCAACGTGCCCTTGAGCTTGTTGACGACGAGGGTCGCGAGGGCTTCGCCTTCGACTTCTTCGGCGATGACGAGCAACGGCTTGCCCGACTGACGAACGGCCTCGAGCACGGGCACGAAGTCTTTGAGGTTCGAGATCTTCTTTTCGAAGATGAGGACGTAGGCGTCTTCGAGCTTCACTTCCATCGACTCGGCGGAGGTGACGAAGTAGGGGGAGAGGTAGC
>JANNAY010001232.1:0-6119 GCA_031384945.1 Deltaproteobacteria bacterium | reverse complement strand
CGACCATGCCGGCGGCCTGCAGGGCGGCGGCGAGCTTGGTGAAGTGGCCGTTCAAGAGGGCGGTCTCGACGACGTCGGCCTTGAGGGCGGCTTTGGCGTCGGCTTTGACTTCTTTGCTGACGTCTTTGGCGGCCTTGTCGGCGTCTTTCTTGGCGTCTTTCTCGGTCTTCTTGGCGGCGGCGTCGGCGCTGGCCTTCACGTCGACCTTCACGCCCGGGATCTGGGCGGCGACGGCGGGCGACAGGGCGAGGGCGGCGATCAGGGCAAGCTTCTTCATGAGACACCTCAGAGTGGGGGGCAAATTGCCCGGCGACCCGTCTTGGACCGGCCGTGTCGAACCACGCAAGAGGGAGGCCGCAAAAAAGCGACAGTCGCCGGCGCGGAAGGCCGCCGACGACTGTCTCGAGCGCTCCCGCCGAGGTGCTCAGCCGCCGCAGCCGGGGTTTTGGCCGGGGTTGGGGGGATTCGCGCAGGTGAAGTAGGCGTCGAGAGGCGATGAGCCGCAGGCGACCTCGTCGCCGTCGTTGTCGCCGTCGTCGTCGGTGTCAGCGTCGTCGGCGTCGGTGCCTCTGACGGCTTCGTCGTCGTCGGCGTAGCCATCGCCGTCGGTGTCGGTGATCGGGCAGTGCAAGAACGGGTCGAGCGGAGACGACTGGCAGTCGACTTCTGCGCCGTCGCTGTCGCCGTCGCCGTCGCTGTCGGCGTCGTTGGGGTCGGTGCCGCGGCCGTCTTCGTAGTCGTCGGTGAGGCCGTCGCCGTCGCTGTCGACAGCTTCGCCTTCGCCCTCGGCGGGGACTTCGCCTTCGCCCTCGGCGGGGACTTCGCCTTCGCCCTCGCTCACCGGGCCGCAGCCTTCGAACGGAGGATCGAGCTCGCCGTCCTCGTCGGCGTCGCACGAGCACGAGTCGAAGGGGTCGGTGCCAGCGTCGAGCTCGTCGTCGTCGGAGACGCCATCGCCGTCGCTGTCGCACCAGCCATCGTCGCCGTAGTAGTGGCAGCCGTTGGCGGCGAGCGCGGTGACGACGACAAACAATGAAACGACAAGCTTCTTCATGGGGGGCACCTCTGGAGCGGATTGGCAGCGGCCCCGCAGATCCGTGAACGCTGCGTGTGGGATCGTGCAGGCGATCACAGCCACCGTTCGCCCCGCGCACGCTTTCGCTGGCGCGCTTCTTGTTGAAGGGAGCGGCATGTCGCTCCGCACCGCCTTCGTCGTCGCTGTTGCTGGTGTCGCCGTCGCGCTCCCCGCCTGCCCCGCCCCCGAAGGCGAAGAAGGCGAAGGCGAAGGCGAAGGCGAAGGCCGCACCACCTTCGGCTGGCAGCTGCGTGACGACGTCAACGTGCCCGCCTTGTGGGGCGCCATCGTCACCGAGGGCGAAGACGCCGACCACGCCTTCGTCATCGGCGGCGTCGCCGACGACCTCGGCCCCGTCGTCAGCGAAATTCAAGACGTGCACCACAACAACGAGGCGCTGCTGTCGGTGTCGACGTTGAACACCGACGTCCCGCGCTTCTGCGGCTGCGCGATGTTCGACAAGTCACGCCGCGAGCTCATCGTGATCGGCGGACGCAACGGCGCATTTCTCGACGTCGAGACCGCCTTCGTCGTCAACGTCGACAGCGGCGACGCCTTTGCCATCGCCGACCCGGCGCCGGCGCAGCACCCCATCGGCTGCCAGGCCTTCTTCGTCGACGGCGTCGACCGCGGCGTCGTCTTCTCCGGCCTCTCTTCGAACGACGGCGAATTCGGCGCCGACACCTTCGAATGGAACCCTGAGGCCCGCGCCTTCTCGGTCGTCGACGTCGGCGCGACGAAGCCTGCGCCGCGCTACGACGCAAGCGTGCACCTCGTCGACGACACGCGCTTCTTGATGGTGGGCGGCATGGGACTCGCCGCCAACAGCGTCGTCTTCTACTCCGAGGTGTGGACGTACGACGCCGCCGCCCACCGGTGGAGCGAGACGGCAGCGACGACGACAGCACCGCCCGGACGCCGCTACCCGTGGGCCGCCCTCTCCGTCGCCGACGACACGCTGATCTACGGCTACGGCTCCGACTCGCCGACCGGCGAGACGGTGCTGGGCGACCTGTGGCGCTTCACGCTGAGCACTGGCGCGTGGCGCGAGATTGACGTCGACGGCCCCGAAGAAGGCGCCGTCGTCCCCGCCGCCCGCGGCTTCGTCTACCGCTTGCCCGGCGCCCCCGGCACGGCCGGCACGCTGAACGCGGGTCTCGGACAAAACCAAGAGGCCCTCATCGACGCGTACGTGCTGCGCACCCCCGATGACCTCACGGGGCCGTGGCGCTAACGGCCACGAATGCAAAAGCCCACGCTCTTCATCGGCAACAAGAACTACTCGTCGTGGTCGCTGCGGCCGTGGCTCGCGCTGCGCTGGGCAGGCGTCGCCTTCGACGAGACCCTCATCCCGTTGCAAGGTCCCGGCTACGGCCAGGCCAAGATCGCCGCCGTTCTCGCCGTCAGCCCGACCGGCAAGGTCCCGGCGCTGACCATCGGCAACACCACCATCTGGGACTCGCTCGCCATCTGTGAGTGGGCCGCCGAGCAAGCGCCCGCCAATTCCGACGGCACGTCGTCGCTGTGGCCAAAAGACGGCGTCGAGCGCGCCTGGGCCCGCTCCACCGTCGCCGAGATGCACAGCGGCTTCTCGGCCGTGCGCCGTGATTTTTCGATGAACCTGCGCCGCCGCGTGACGCCCAAGGCCGTCGCCGACGACGTCAGCGTCGACATCGGCCGCATCTGCGCGCTCTTCACGCAGCTGCGCACGCAGTTCGGCGCCCGCGGTCCGTGGTTGTTTGGCGAGCGCAGCATCGCCGACGCCTTTTACGCCCCCGTCGTCACGCGCTTCCGCACCTACGGCGTCCCGCTGACGCCGGTGCTCGCCCACTACAGCGAGACGGTGCTCACGGACGCCGACTTCAAGCAGTGGGAAGACGCGGCCCTCATCGAAGAATTCACCATGCCCGCCACCGATTCACTCTACACCTGACCGCACAGCGCGGCCCGTGCGCACGTCGCGGGCTTGCCCAAAAATCAGGGACGAAGCGCGTCTTCAATCGCCTGCTGAAACAGCGACTTCGGCCACGTCGCCGAGAACGTCTTCGCCCGCTTCTGCGCTTCGTCGTGTCGCCCGACGCGGGCCAACGCGAGCACGGTCAGCGCCTCGCGCTCTTCGCTGAGCGCGCCGGCGGCGAACGAATCGCGGTGGCTCTCGAGGGCCACCAGGGCCGCGTTGACGTCGCCGCGGTTGAGCGCTCCGCGGGCCTCACCGATCAGCGCGCGCTCTTCCGCCAGCCGCGTCTTCTGCTGCTCCGGCGTCTCCAGCGTCGTCGTCTCCACCGGCGTCTCCACCGGCGGCGGCGTCTCCACCGGCGGCGGCGGCGTCTCCGGCTTCGGCTCCGCCTTCTTCGGCGTCGTCAGCGCCTTCTTCGGCTCTTCTTGCTTCGGCTCTTCTTTCAACGTCTCAAGCACGAGACCGGGCGGCGGCACCGCCACGGGCGGCGCCTCGACGACGACGTGGGCGCTGCCGACATCGTCGTGGGCGTCTTTGAGGTCGTAGTTGGCGACGAAGACGCCGCCGCCAGCCGTGGCGACGACGGCAGCGACGACGACGGCGACGGGCTTGATGATCGCCGCAGCGCCCGACACAGCCGCGACGGTCGACGCACCGGACGCCGCAGCTGTCGAGGCCACCGCGGCCTTGGTCGCCGTCGACGTAGCCGCCGCAGCGCCGGAGCCGAGAGCAGCGCCCGCGGCGACGCTGGCAAAGACGGCGGCTTTGACGCGGTCGTCGGCGCCCCGCGGCGGACCGGGCGCGCGTCGCTCGGCCGCGTACAAGTCGGCAAGCGCGTCATCGTCGGGGAGCCAGTCTTGGTTGCTGGTCATGGGGTCGAAGCCTTCATGAGCGACTCCACCGCCGCTTTGAGATCGAAGCGGCCCTGGCGCAGGCGCGCGTAGAGCGTGTTGACGTTGACCTCGAGAGCGGCGGCGATCTCGGGCATCGCGTGGCCTTCGATGTCGTGCAGCACGAGCACCGTGCGCCGGTCGAAGTCGAGGGTGTCGAGGGCCTTGTGCAAGAGCGTGCGCCGCTCTTTGTCGTCGAGCACGCGGTCGGCGCTGACGCCGTGCGCGGGCGTTCCATGGGTGGTGCCGATGCGCCCGCCCTCGGTCTCGACGTCTTCGCTGACGACCTCGTGGCGGTGCTGCGACTTGCGGCGAAACTCAGACGCCACGCGCGCGGCGATGCCCAGCAACCACGGACGAATCGGCCGCGCCGGGTCGTAGTCCGGCAAGCGGCGGTGGACGACGAGGAAGACGTCGTGGGCGGCGTCTTCGAGGTCGCGCTCCCACACGCCGAAGCGGCGGAGCCCGAGCCACACGGCTTTGAAGTGCCCATCGTAGACCTCGGCGAACGAGGGCCGTGCGGGGACCACCGCAGCGACCACGTCCCCCGAAGGAGCCGAAGCCGCCGGCGCCTCCGTCGCAGGAGCCGCTCTCGCACCACCGTCCACATCAGGGAGTTGGTGGCCGCGCGCCTGATCCGTGTTCGGCTGAATGGAGTTCAGCTTCGCGCGCTGCTGCATGAAGCCCCCCAGCGCGCTACGTGCTTGAAAACAAAAGAGAAAAACGTCGAGGCGGCGGATCAGTCGAAGGCGAAGTAGTCGCGCTCGTCGACCTCGAACATGTAGATGGCCTCGGCGGCCGACAGATACGCCTGCGACAGGGGCGTCTGCAGCTCAGCGACGGCCTTGCCAGCGCCGCCGGCCTTGAGCTCGTCGTACTTGCCGCGCGCACCCTTGCCGAGAAAGCGCTGGGCTGCCTGGTTGAGGTCGTCAGGCTCGTTGCCCTTGGGATCGCGCACGACGACGTGGGTGATCTTCATGTCTTTGTCGATGGCGAAGGCAGCCTCGTAGCCGCCGCCCTTGAAGCCGGGGATCGGCAAAAACACGGCGTATCCGAGCTTCTTGTCTTTCTTCAGCACGTCGCGCTTCTTGGTCTCTTTGTTGCCGATGAAGACGGGCGCTTTCTTGTCGCCACCGTCGAGGGCGAAGAGGGCAAAGACGCGGCGCGCGCTCTCGATCTTCGACGACGGCAGGTGCCCGTTGTCGCGCAGACGTTTCTCAGCGTTCTCGTCGAGCTTGGTCTCAGCGACGAAGATGTGCGTCGCATCGCCCGACAGGTCGCGCAGGTCGGTGTTGCGCGTGCGCAGCGCCGCCAAGACATCCCAGCGATCGAGCAGGTTGTCGCTGTCGACCTCGGGAAAACCATCTTTGCCGCTCTCGAGCAGCTTCAAGATGACCTCGTCGGGATAGCGGTTGATCCACGAGCCGTCGACGCGCACAGCGGCGTCGGCGTCTTTGAGCAGCTTGTCGCCATGAACCACATCGCCCAACACAGGGCGCGGGTCAGCAGCGACGGCGAAAGAGGCGGAGAGAACGAGCGCGGTGATCATGTTGGTTGTTTCTTTCTGCGCAGTTCTGCTCAGGAGCCCTTGGAGATGAGCTTCTTGTCTTCTTCGTCGAAGTCCGGCGGCGGCCAGACCCCGACGTGGATCGGGAAGGTGATGTTGATCGTGCGATCACCGGTGTCGCCGGTGATTTGCACGTTCAACACGCCGTCTTTCGGCGGTGTCGCGTGAAAGCCGTAGGCGCCCGGGGCGCCGAGTGAGTGCACGGCATAGACGCGCGCGTTGTCTTTCTTGCCCGTCGGCTCGGTCACCGTCGCCGTCAGCTGCAGGTTCTTCAGCGGCTCGCGGTTGCCAAACTTCGGATCGGCCACGTCGAGCTTCTTGCCGATGTCGAAGCGAACCTCGACGAGCTCGCCCTTGACGACGGCGCCGGGCTCAACGGCCACCTGAATGTTGATCTCGCCCTCATCGCGCACCAGCGGACGCACGCGCTTCGCTGATGACAGCCGCTGCTCACGGGTGTCGATGCGGCGCTTGTCGTCAGCGATCTTCTTCTCTTCGCTGAGGCGGGCTTTGTCGTCAGCCTTCTTCTTGTCGGCGACGGCAGCGGCGGCTTCGGCTTTGTCTTTGGCGTCGTCTTCGGCCTTGCGCTTCTTTTTGTCGGCGGCGGTCTCTTCGAGCACGTCGTCGGGC
>JANNAY010001151.1:0-4118 GCA_031384945.1 Deltaproteobacteria bacterium | reverse complement strand
CCCTCGACGAATTCGCCGCCTGCGTCGAAGGCGCTGCCGAAGACGGCGCTGCGGTCAGATACATCGGCGTCTGCCGCGGCTACGTCGACGACGGCGCCCCAGAAGGCTTCGACGGCACCACGCGGTTGGACACGAAGTAGGGATTCGCGCTCCACTTCGCGCATGCATGTTGCCGTTGCCGCGCTCTCGCTGTTGTTGCCGCTCGCCGATCCGCCGACGCCGCCGACCCAGACGCCGACGACGGAGACGGAGACGACCCAGACGCCGCCGACCCAGACGCCGACGACCCAGACGCCGACGACGGAGACGGCGAACGCTGAGGGTGGTCTGCTGCCGCCGGGCTGGGACTGGGGCTTCGGCGGCTTGCCCGCCCTCGGCTACGACAACGACAACGGGTTTCTCGTCGGCGTCGTCGGGCAGGTCTATTTCAATGATCCAAAGAAGACGCAGCCCTACCGCATCGGCGTCAACGCCGGCTTCACCGTCACGCACAAGCTCGTGCAAGACCACTACCTCTACGTCGACTGGCTCGAGGTCGCCGACCTGCCGCTGCGGCTCTTGCTCAAGTTCGGTTACACGCAGTCGCTGACGCAGAACTACTGCGGCCGCGGCATGACCGTCACCTGCGACGAACAAGAATCCGCCGACGCCGCCGACGATCTGGGATTGGTTGGAGATGAGCGTGACGAATTTCTTCGTCACTATTATTTGTTTCGTTTCATCAACCCGTGGTCGCAGCTGCAAGCCCGCTGGGCCCTGCAACCCCTGCCCAGACGCGTCGAGCTCTTTGGCGGCTGGCGCGGCAGCGCGTGGATCCCTGGCACGTGGTGGGACGACAATGGCGACGGCAAGGCCGACCTTGAACCGTACGCTGGGTCGAAGTACGCGCAGGATTTTCCAATCGGTGAACCCGGTTTCGCCAGCATCTTGCAGGCGGGCGTCATGTACGACACCCGCGACAACGAGCCGTCGCCGCGCAGCGGTCTGTGGGCCGAGACGTCGGTGCGCGCGGCGACGCCGCTGTGGGGCTCGTCGTGGACCTGGGCTGGCGCCAACGTCACCTTGCGCAGCTACGTGCCGATCTTGAACGGCGAAGCGCCGCTGCGGCTCACGCTCGCCTCGCGCGTGGTCGGCGACGTCGTCGTCGGCGACCCGCCGGTGCAAGAGCTCGTGCGCCCCGGCGGCTTCATCGACTACCTCTCGTTTGGCGGCAGCGAGATGGGGCGCGGCGTGCGCGCGCAGCGCTACGTCGGCAAGGTGAAGGGCTACCTGCAGAACGAGCTGCGCTGGCGCTTTGTCGAGTGGTCGATGTTCGGACAGCCGTGGGCCGCCTCGACCAACGCCTTTGTCGACGCCGGCATCGTCGGCACCGAAGTCGGCGCCCCCCACGCCTTTGACGGTCAGCCGCCCGTCGGCTTCGGCGGCGCGCTGTTGTTGCACTGGAACGAGAACTTCATCCTGCGCCTCGACGTCGGCAGCAGCGCCGTCGAGCACTACCCGGTCAGCGTCTACATCCAGCTCGGCCAAACCTTCTGAGCCTTCCTCTTGCTCTTGCAGGGCAGCAGGCACGGAGGCCTGCACCACCCGAAAGCCCACCCGACAGCACCCTGATGTGGGCGAGCGGATCCAGTCGCATCCGCCGGTCAGAAACTGGAGACTGCTGGTGACCGCCTTTACGGTCGCCGCATGCACGTCGCACTCGCTTCTTCCCCGCACGAGCACACGCGCCGCCTGCGCGGACGGCGCGACATGAGCGTGAGCGGCCTCGTCGCCGCCGCCGTCGTCGTCGGCCTCTTCGTCGCCGACGTCGCCCGCGCTGCCGAGACGACGACGACGACCCTGGCCGTCGACGAGAACAAGAATCTCGACGTCGTGTTGAGCGTCGACGCGGCAAAGGCGCCGACGTTTCAGGTCTACAAGTCGGCCATCGGCACCGACGGCGTCGTCTATGTCGTCGAATTGCCGGGCGCGTCGATCGCGCAGGCGTCGTTGTCGACGTCGGGTCCCGGGGTGCTGCTCTACGACGCGCGCGTCGAGCCCGGACGCAAGGGCGCCGCCGACCGCGTCGTCTTGACCTTCGCCGACGACGTCGACTTCGACGCCGCCACCGACAAAGGCCACCTCGCGGTCTCGTTCCACCACGCCGGTGATCGCAACGCGCTGTTCGCCAACTTCGAAGCCCGCAAGGCCCGGCTCGCCGCCGTGCAGAAAAACGCTGAAGAAGCCCGGCGTGCGCGCGGCGCGTCGAGCCAGAACGACGAGCTGTCGGCGCTGGCGAAGGCGCAGGCCGAGGCTGATGCGCGGCGGCTGCAGAAGCTCGCCGACGAAGAGCAGGCGAAGTTGCTGGCGCTCGAGGCCGCGAAGAAGCGCGAAGCCGAAGCCCGCGCCGCCGAAGAGAAACGCGCCGCCGAGATCGCGGCGCAAAGAAAGGCTGAAGAGCTGCGGCTCACCGCCGAGCTCGAGGCGAAGAGAAAGGCCGACGAAGCGCGCCTGATCGCCGAAGCCGACGCGAAAAAGAAAGCTGACGACGCCCGCCTCCTCGCCGAGGCGGTTGCCGCGAAGAGAGCCGAAGAAGCGCGCATCAAGGCTGAGATCGACGCGAAGAAGAAGGCCGACGAAGACCGCGTCCGCGCCGAGCTCGACGCGAAGAAGAAGGCCGAAGAGGCCCGGGTCGCCGCCGAGCTGGCGGCGAAGAAGCAAGCCGAAGAGACGAAGCGAAAGGCCTTTGAAGAGTCGCGCCAGAAGGCCCTCGACGCCGAGAAGCGCAAGATCGCCGAAGCCGAATTGAGAGCCGCCGCCGACGCCGCAGCGAAGAAGCTCGCCGCCGAAGAAGCCGAGAAGAAGAAGGCGCAGGAGTTGGCGGCGAAGAAGGCCGCCGACGACGCCGTCCGCGCCGAGGCCGCGCGGCTGGCCAAAGAAAAAGCGTTGGCCGCCGAGGTCGCGGCCAGGGCCGAAGTCGAGCGCCTCGCCAAAGAAAAAGCCGACGCCGCCGTCCGCGCCGAAGCCGCGCGTCTCGCGCAGCTCGAGCGCGAAAAGCAGCTGCGCCTCGACGCCGAGCGCCAGGCCCGCGACGCCGAAGACCGCCGCCTCGCCGACGACCGCCGCCGCGCCGAAGCCGCCCGCGTCAAAGCCGAAGAAGACGCCCGCCGCGTCGCCGACGAGCGCCGCCGTCTCGTCGAAGAGCAGTCCCGCAACGAACAGCGCCGACAGGCCGAGCTGCGCCAGCGCGAGCAAGAGCGAGCCCGCGGCGGCAACGGCTTCGGCGGTGGCTTCGGCGGTGGCAACGATGGTGGCAACGATGGCGGCAACGGCAACGGCAACGACGGCCGCGGCAATGACCGCCGCGGCAATGACGGCCGCGGCAACGGCAATGACGGCCGCGGCAACGGCAACGATGCACGCGGCAACGGCAACGGTGCACGCGGCGACGGCATCCACCGCGGCAATGGCGGCAACGGCAACCGCGACGACGCAGGTTTCGGCGGCGGCTCGATCGAGTTCTCGCGGCCGAACCGGTACGCGCGCTACACGCCGCCGCGCGAAGACGACGGCTTCGGCGGCGAAGGCGAGGCCGACACTGACAACGACGAAGACGTCATCGACGAATCCGGCGGCCGCAGCGTCTTCTCCGGCCTGACGATCCAGCGCACCGGCGACGGCGCCCGCGTCGGCGTCATCGTCGACGGCGGCGCCCGCTACCAGGTGACGCGCCGCGGGAAGTCAGAGGTCGTGCTGACGCTGTTCGACACGCGCGCCTCGGGGCTGAACGTGCGCCGCACCCTCGACGCCCGCTCGCTGGGCACGTCGGTGCAGCGGGTGATGCCGTCCGTCGACGAGGGCGACCGCTTTCGCGTGCAGCTGATCATCGAGACCAGGGGCGCCGTGCCCGTGAAGATCGACCAGGACGGCAAGACCCTGTGGTTGGAGCTCGGCCAGTGAGTGCGCGGCACAGCCAAAGCATGCAGGCCGTCGTCGCTGCCCTCGTCGTTGGCGCCGGCGGCGTCGCGGGCGGCGGCTGGCCGCCCCACGACGCCCCCGTGCGCCGCGACCAACCGCGGGGGACCCGCGAGGTGGGGGGCACCCCGGAGGCCTTTCCCGCCGGCCTGGTGGGCCGCGGC
>JANNAY010001139.1:0-1565 GCA_031384945.1 Deltaproteobacteria bacterium | reverse complement strand
CGAGGTTCGGCTCCGTGCGTGGGGCGCCCCATGTCGCTGCGCGCGTGAAGAAGCTCGCCGGACCACCACCCGCGAGCCCGAGGGCCCGTCCGCCCCCGGGCAGGGTCTTGGCGTCCAACTGCAGCGCCTGCGCCGCCGACGGGCCCAGCGCATCGCTGATCACGATCTCCTCGCTGCCAAAGGCGAGGTTGAAATCGATGATCGACACCCGGTCCGTGGTGGCGTTGTAGCGGGTCCCAAACGCGTGGATGCCGTCGGCGTCGACGAGCACAGCGCCGTTGACGGCGATCTCGGTGGCAGCGGTCAAGGTGGTCGTGCCCCCAGGCCCGACGACGACGATGTCGCCGGGATCGCCTGAAGCACCGGGTTGCGTCACGCCGGCTACGACGACGTCGACGCCGTCGACGACGACGCCGACGTCGCCGACGAATCCGCCCGGAAAGCCGGGGACTTCGACGAAGGCGCCTTCAACTTCCCCTTCGCTGCCTTCCCCTTCGCCTTCACCCTCGCGGCCTTCGCCTTCGCCTTCGCTCACGGCGTCGTCGATGTCGCTGCAGTGGCCGGCGCCGGCGGTGATGGCGACGCAGAAGGGCCGTTGCTCGGGGCAGCTTGCGTCGTCGTTGCACGGGATGTCGCAACCGGCGGCCAGTGAAAGACCCGATGCGAGCATGATCCACAGTATTCTGGATCGACTCATTCAGCGACTCCAATCGACAGCAGAATGGTGCCCGTGATCGCCGCAGCGAGGCCGAGCGCGGCGCCCGTGGCGACGGGAACGAGGCTGTTGGTGGCGTTGGTTTTGTCCGCCCCGCTCGAGCTTGAATCGCCGTAGAGCGTGTAGGCGAGCACGCCGCTCCAGACCCCGAGGCCGAGGCAGGCCACCGCGCCCAGACCGCCGACCGCGCTGCCGGCGACGACCAGGGGCCGCTCCAACAGGGGAGCGGCCGGGAACGCCTCGCTGAGCAAGCGCACGGCCATGTCAGGCGCGGCCCGCGCGAGCGCTGACGTGTCGCTGCTGCGTCCACTTTCGCGCGCCAACACTTCGCCAGTGCTGACGTTCATCAGCCGCAGCGAGAGTTGCACCTCGCGGCCGACCCGGTTGACGTCGCCGAACACCACCAGTCCAGCGCCAAAGGCGTCGGCGATCTCGGTCAGACACGACGTCGAATCACACCCCTCGAGCTGTTGCTCGGCGGCGAGCGAGACCAAATCTCTGACATCGGTGCTGCTCACCACGCGCAAGCGTCGCTCTTGTTTGAGCTCCTTGGCCATGACCTCCAGCAGCACGGCCGGGACATCGTCGCGAAAGTCCGCAGCACGCGGTGCCATCACGAGAACATTCAGCGGCGCAATGGCCAACAGCAGAGCGAGCGACGGGATCAAGCGGCCTCCAGAGAGGCGCATGCTCACCGAACTCGGGTCAGCTGAACAGGACATGCGCGGGGCGTCGTCGTCGTCTTCGATCAGGCGGTTCAGGCGGCCGACGCGGGTGCGGATGCACGCGACCAGAGTGGCGGGCGCGCCGCAGCTGACGAGAAAGGCCTCGAAGCCGGGCTCGTCGAGGC
>JANNAY010001116.1:0-1647 GCA_031384945.1 Deltaproteobacteria bacterium | reverse complement strand
GCCTCGACGCCACCGCCACCGGCGACCTGCGCCCGGCGCTGCGCGAGGCGTTGAACGGCTTGCGCGTCGACCTGCCGTCGCTCGAAGACCGCCTCTGCGACCTCGGGCTCTTGCTCGATGACTTTCTCGTGCGCGCCAAGGGCGCCCCGGCCATCGCGCGCGACGCGTGTCGCGTCTTGTTTCGCCACCGGTTTCCGCAGCACGTGCGCGGCTTCGCCCGCGTCGTCGAGGCCGCCGCCTCACTCGCCGTCGACAACGACGGCCCCGACGAACGCGGCGGCTTCGTCGAGCTCAAGCACCTGCCCTTCTGCGTCGCCGGTCCTGACGCGATGAAGTCGTTGCTCGCCAAGGCGCAGCGCTTGAGCGCGCAAGACGACGCTGAGCTCACCGGCGAAGTCCCCATCTTGTCGGCCACGGGTGACGACGTCGCCATCGCCTACGACGCGTCTTCAGACGCGTTCTCGTCGGTGATCGAGACCGACGCCGATCGCCCGCGACCCTCTTTGTCGGGGGGCGTGAACCAGCAGTCGCGCAAGGGCACGAACTCGCAGTTCGAGAAGAGCGAAGACATCTGGGCCGAAGACGTCGGCCACGACGCCCTCGTCGCTGCGCTGAAGAAGACCCACGGCAACGTCAGCGCCACCGCCAGAGCCCTCGGACGCCCGCGCGCCCTCGTCTTGCGGTGGCTGCGTGACTTGAACGTCGACCCGATGCTCTACCGCTGACGATTCAGAGCAGCGGTCAGCGCAGGCCCAGCTCGCGCTCGTTCTGCAGGCGGACTTCGGCGCCGGCCTTGACGTCGTCGCAGAAGTCGGCGGCGTCGGCGCGGGCGCAGGCGTCGGCGTAGAAGTCGACGGCGGCTTCGACGTCGCCGTCGTCTTCGCTCAAGACGCCGGCGTTGTAGACGGCGGCGGCGCTGTCGATGCCCTCGAGGGCGGCGATGGCGGCGCGGCGGTCGCCGTCGAGGCCGCGTTCGGCGACGTCGAGGGCGTGGCTGTCGTGCTCGTCGAGGGGCAGCTGCACCGTCACCGCCACGGGCGTGATCAAGGCGAGGGCGCCAGCGACGGCGGCGCGGCCGGCGGCGTCTTGGGCATTGGCGATGTCGACGTCTGAGATCGGTCCGTCTTGCTCGTGCACGCCCTCGACCTCGCGCTCGAGCACGACGACGCCGGCGCGGTTGGCCACCGTCATGGCCACGAGCGTGTGCGCCAGCAGGTGCTCGCTGACGACGATGACGTCGTTGCCGTATTCGTCGACCGCGGCGGCTTCGTCGCTGTCGACGATGGCGCTGTCTTCGAGCACGTCGAGGCGCACATAGAGAAAGCCGCTCTGCAATTCTTTGCCGCGGCCGCCGAGCCAGGCGTCGCGGCCATCGCTCTCGAGGCGATCGAACGACAGCTCGACGGTGTCGAACCACGTCGCCGCGTCACCCTGATCGAGGGCGAAATCTGTGATGGCCGCCACGCTGCTCTCGCGGCCGTAGCTGTCGGTGATGACGAGGTGGCGCGCGCCGCCGATGTCCGTTTCTGGAGGGAGCCAGGTGCCGACGGCGACGCTCTTGCCGCATCCCGAAGCGGCGAGCGTGGCGAGCGTCAGGGCGGACAACGTGAAGAACCGGGCGAGCATTCGTGACCTCCAGAAGCACAG
>JANNAY010001109.1:0-6817 GCA_031384945.1 Deltaproteobacteria bacterium | reverse complement strand
ATCTCGTCGAGCATCAGAACCCCGGTACGTGACTCCGCGCGGCGGATCGCCTGAATGATGTTGCCCGGCAAAGCGCCGATGTAAGTACGACGGTGTCCGCGGATCTCCGCCTCGTCATGGACGCCGCCCAGCGACAGCCGGTGGAACTTGCGCCCGGTCGCCTTGGCGATGCTCTGGCCGAGCGACGTCTTGCCGACGCCAGGTGGGCCGGAGAAACACAGGATCGGACTGCGCCCCGACGGATTCAGCTTCTTCACCGCCAGGTATTCGAGAATGCGCTTCTTGATCTTGTCGAGGCCGTAGTGGTCGTCGTCGAGCTGGCGCTGGGCGTTGCTCAGGTCGAGGTTGTCGGTCGACTGCACCGACCACGGCAGGTCAGCGAGCCACTCGAGATACGTGCGAGCCACCGTATACTCAGCTTGGCTCGGCTGCATGTTCTTCATGCGCTTGAGCTCGCGGTTCATCGCCTTTTCTGCCTCTTCGGGCAGGCGGGCGTTGCGCAGGCGCTTCTCGAGCTCTTCGATGCCGCTCTCGTCGTCGTCTTTGTCGCCGAGCTCTTCTTTGATGGCCTTGAGCTGCTGGCGCAAGTAGTACTCGCGCTGCGTCTTCGACATCTCGCCTTTGACCTGCGAGTTGATCTTGTTGGAGAGCTTCATGACTTCGAATTGACGTGACAACAATTCGAGCACGCGCTTGAGGCGCACCTTCAGGTGCACGGCCTCGAGAATTTCCTGCTTCTCTTCGATGGTCGCGTCGATGTTCGCGGTGATGAGGTCGGCGAGATGACCCGGAGCGTTGATGCTCTCGAGCAGTTGCTTCGCCATCACCGGGATTTCGGGAAGCATGTCGATGACTTCGCGGGCGGTGTTCTTGAGGTTGAGGGCGAGGGCTTCGACCTCGACGTCGCCGCTGCCTTCGTCGAGCATCGGCGTGATCTTCGACGTGAAGAACGGCTCTTCTTGGGTGAACTCGTCGACGCGGAAGCGGGCGATGCCTTCGACGACGATGTTGAAGCCGTCTTTGCCGGTGCGGGCGAGCTTGATGATGCGGGCCGCCGTGCCGATGTCGTAGAGGTCTTCGGGCGTCGGGTCATCGATCTCGGGGGCGCGCTGCGTGACGATGCCGAGCAGCGAGTTCTCTCTCGTCGCTTCTTCGATCAGCCGGATCGTCTTCGCGCGTCCGATGGTGAGCGGCATGACAGCGCCGGGAAAGAACACGCTGTTGCGGAGCGGCAGGATCGGAAGCTCACCGGGAAGGTCCTGGGGCTTGAAATCCGGGCGGTCCTTTTTCTTCGACGTCACAGAGGCTCCTGGTTGGGAAGCTGAGGCAGACGACGTTCAATATAGGCAGTGACGTCAGGCAAACAAGTTGAAGGAGAATTCGTCGTCTCCGGCGCGACCCAGCGCACAACCTGCCTGTGGGTCGGTGGGCTGACTCGCACCTCGACAGCCCCCTGGACGCGGGTTACCTCGTGCCATGCGCTTTCTTGCTTTGCCCGTGCTCGGGCTCTCTCTCGTGGTTGGCTGCTCTGCCACCCGCGGCTTCTGCGAAGCCTCGGCCGACTGCGACGACTTCCAGTTTTTCGGTGTCGAGACCGACGCCGCCGGCGACAGCGACGACGACATCGCCGTCTGCACCGCCAACCAAGACGCCAGCTTGCGCGCCCTGCGGGCCAACGAAGAAGACGAATGCCACGCGGCCGCTGACGCCCTCGACGCCTACTTCGCCTGCGTCGCCAATGAATTCGCTGGCGGCCAAGACGGCTGCGACGCCGTTGGCAAAGAATGCGACGACGAGCTCGACGACGTCAGAGAAGCCAACGAAGACATCAACGGCGACGAATGCCTCGCGAGCGAAGAGTGAACATGAAGTCCATCATCAGCGCGCTCTCGCTGTCTGCGGTCTTTGTCGTCGTCACCGGGTGCACGGCCCAGGCGGTCTGCAACAAAGAAGCAGAGTGCCAAAACGAAGAGAACGACCGCGAACTCGAGCCCGATTCGACCGCTGTCTGCGTCGAGAACGTCAATGGCAGCCTCGCTGCCCTGCGCGCCAATGACGAAGACGACTGCCAGGTGCTCGCCAACGCGCTCGAGGCCTTCCTCAGCTGCAAGGCCGGCCTCAAGTGCGACGACTACTTTGAGAGCGACCTCGGCGGCGAGTGCGACGACCAGATCGACGACCTGCAAGACGCGCAAGATGACGTGAGCGGCTTCGAGTGCACCGCCCAAGACTGAGCCCGTAAGCGGCATTTTTCGCGCACCACCCCGCAGGGGTGCCTGGCAATCAGCGGCGGGCGAGGTGGACGGCGACGCCTTCTTCTTCGTCTTCGAAGACGACGTCTCGCGCGAAGCCGGCGTCTTCGAGCACGGCTGCGACGGCGTCGTCGGACCACAGCGCCTTGCTGCCGGTGTCGATGCGCTCGCCCTTCTTGAACCAGAGCGACAGCCCGAGGCCGTCGACCAACACCTCTTGGTCGTCCAGGCTTTCAAGGTACGTCTGAACCTTCGATCTATCGCGGTTCACAGTGCTGACGCTGCCCCAGCGCTCGAGGAGGAAGTTGGCGCCGGCCTCGCTGTTGACGCGTTCCAGCATCCGTTGGTGGTAGCGACGCAGCTCGTGTTCTTTGTCTTGTCGTTGGGCGGCGCCCAGCACGAGCCAGTCGCCCGGCTCCATCTTGCCGGCCAGCCGGTGCAGGGCGCTCTCGGCCGCCCGCTCGTCAAGCTGCGAGAAGCTGGCGCCGAGCCAGAGCACGCAGCGCGGTCCCGCGACTTCGGCGATGGCGTCGATGTTGTCGTCGACGATGATGGTGTTGGCCATGACGTGCTGTTGCACGAGGGCTTCGGCGACGAGGTCTTTGAGGTCGGCGGCTTCGCCGAGGTCGACGACGGCGATGCGGCCGCCGCTGGATCCGACGAAGCGGGCGATGTCTCTGGCGTGTTCGTCGACGATGGCGGCTTCGACCTCGACGGCGCTGCCTTTGACGGCGCCGCCGAGCCAGCGCGGCAGCGATCGCGGGGTGGGCAGCAGCCCGCGCACCACGGCTTGCACGACGGGGCTGCGGTACGGCCCGATCAAAGTGGCGTCGCGCGGCGGATCGAGAACAAACGCGGTGGTCGTCATCATGACGGGGCTCCAACGCAACCACCGCGCCAGCGCCAGCACCGCATCCGACAGCGATCGCGATCCCGCAGTCCCGCGACAAAGCTGCGTCAACGCCACAGCCACACGCGCGCAGCGCGACCCGGTGACGAGGCTCCGCGAGTGACACGCCGGAAGACCGCGACAGCGGGCTCACCGGCGGGGAACTCGTGGAGTGTCACGCCCGCGAGCGCAGCGAGGCGCAACAAAGGCCGACTGCAAGTCAAAAAAAGGAGGGGGCAGGAAGCGCCGCCGATCGAGCGCTCCTGCCCCTGTGTCCCGTAACGGTCGTCACCGGAGGTAGACGGCGACGTCGGCTCGAATTCCCCAGGCCGTCCTACTGCTTGGACGCCGTGGTCTTGTCCGCCGCCATCGATGACGACGGCTGCGGATCGCGCTTCATGCGAAGCTGGTTGTTGCAGTCGGTGACGCCGGAGACGCGGTCACAGCACTGCTCGATGGCGTACTTCATCTGCCGCTCGGGGATCGTGCCCGAGAGCGTGACTTCGCCGTCTTTGACGCTGACTTCGACGTCGCTGGCGTCGACGTCGAGGTCGCTGATGCGGTCGCAGACGTCTTCGCGGATGCGTTCGTCAGAGCGCTTGTAGCCCTTGACGCCCTTGCCCGGCATGCGGCGCGTGCCGATCTGCTCGCCCGGCTGCAAACGTGCGCGCAGCGACGGCATCGCTGGCGACGTGCCGTAGTCGCCGCGGTGCTCGAAGCGGCCGCGGTCGTTGCTGCGCAGGTTGTAGTCAGGGTCGTACGGGCTCCACCCGGCGGCGCCTTCTTCGCGGTCGCGGCCCTGCATGCGTTGGCTCGCCGAGTCGCGCCAGGCGCGCTGCTGCGGTCCGGGGCGCACCCCGCCCATCATCCGCGGATCGTCGCGATCGTAGGGGTTGTACGAGGGGTGAAACGAGCGCTCGAAGCTGCCCTCGTAGCCGCCGTCGTCGGGGAAGCGCTCGCCGTTGTGAGCGAGGCGGCGGGGAAAGTCGCGGTCGTCGTAGCCGCGGTCGTCAAAGGCCCGCTGCTCGTCACGCGCGCGAAACGCGTCGTCGAACGAGCGGCCGTCGCGCTGCTGATGTCCGTCGTTCATGCTCCGGCCCGTTCCTCGTCCATTTTCTGACGATGAACTGCGACGGGATTCGTTGTTTCTGTGGTGCATGTGCATCCCCAAAGATCGTGGCATGTCAACGAGCGACGACCGCGACAGACGTCGCCACCATCTGACCGTCGCCTTTGCAGCAGCGGTGCCACGCCGGGCGGCCCATGCCACAGCCAACCCGCGATCGCGGGACCGTGGCGGGCCGGCCGCCTGTGTCAGATTGGACTGTGACCTTCTGGCAACCCAAGCCGCCAACGACCTGTTGGACAGTGATTCAGCGGCCGTTCGTGCGCGGCGCTGGGCTACGGCAGCTCGACGCGCAGGGCGCGGGCGAGTCCCTGCACTTCGTCGTCGTGGGTGGCGGCGGGCCGCGCGTCGCGTTGCAGGTAGACGCGCAGGTCGGCGCGGGCTTCGTCGAGGTCGCCCTTGCGGGTGCGCACGCGGGCGCGGGCCAGCAGCGCGTCAGCGCCCGACATGCCGAGCAGCGGGGCGAGCACGATGGCGCGGGTGTATTCGTCGATGGCGCCGTCGAGGTCGCCCAATTCTTCGGCGAGGCCGCCGGCGCCGAACGCGAGGGCGCGGGCGGCGGGGTTGGCAGGAAAGCGCTGCCCAAAGGCGCGGCACGAGGCGACGGCGGCGGCGTCGCGGCGGTAGCGCAGCCGCAGCTGGCAGCTCAGGCGCATGACGCGGGCGAGGGCGTCGTCGTCGTCGTCAGCGAAGCCGGCGCGGTAGCCGGCGTCGTCGAGCACGTCGATGACGGCGGGGTCTCGGCCGGCGAGTCCCCAGAATGTCACGGCGGCGCCGCGGGCTGCGTCGTCGTTGTCGTTGTCGTTGTCGTTGTCGTCGGCGTCGGCGTCGGCGTTGACGAGGGCGGCGGCGGCAACGGTGGCGGCGGCTTTGTGGTCGCCCCGCTGCGACAGCGCCTCGGCCTGCTGCTGCCACGTCGGCGGCGGCGGCTTCTTCGTCTTCTTCGCCTTCGCGGGCGGCAACGGCGACGACGCAGGCGGCAGCGCAGGCGTCGTGCTCGTGGCGGTCGTCGTGGCTGTCGTCGTGGCGGTCGTCGTGGCTGTCGTCGTGGCTGTCGTCGGCGTCGTCGGCGGCGTCAGCACGACAGCATCAGCAGGCTGAGCAGAACCAACCGGCACCGGCATCTTCGCTGGCGACGTCAGCAGCAGCGCGCCACCGGCAGAGGCCGCGCCCGCGGCGAGCACGGCGGCGACGAGAAAGGCAGGAGAGACGGCGCGGCGGCGGGCGGCGTCGACGTCGTCGAGGCCAGCGTCGATGGCGCGGCCAAGGCGCAGCGACGACGACGACGACGGCGCGGGCTTCGGCAGGCCCCGCGCCAGCGCCAACAGCGCGTCGTCAGAGAGAGCGCCGGCGCGAGCGGCGACGTCGTCGGGCGGGGTCTTGCGGGTCATGGCGTGCGTCCGCTGAGCTTCGTGACGTCGACGAAGCCGGGGTGGGCGCGCAAGAGCTCGGCGATCTCTTTGCGGGCGTAGAACAGCCGGGTGCGCACGGTGGCCTCGGGAATGCCCAGGATCTCGGCGACCTCGGGCGAGGTCAGGTCTTCGAGGTCGGCGAGCACGAAGACAGTGCGCTTCTTTTCGCTGATGTTCTGCAGCACCTCGTCGAGGGCCTTGCTGCGGGCGCGGCGCGAGGCGACCTCGTCGGCGGGCAGCGGCGCCTGCTCGTGCCGCGGATCGGGGACGCCCCGGCCGTCGGCGGCGCCAACGACGCTGAGGCCGCCGCGCTCTTCGGTGACGTCGTCGATGAGCAGCAGCCGGCGCAGCTTGCGGCGAAACGAGAAGCAGGTGTGGATCGCGATCCGCGTCAGCCAGGTGGTGAACCGCGATTTGCCCTCGAAGCGGTGCAGACAGCGCCACGCCTCCATGAACGTCTGCTGCACTGCGTCGTCGACGTCGGCTTTGCGCGACAACAGCCGGGCGCACATGCCGTAGACGCGGCCGTGGTGCTTCTGAAACAGCAGCGAAAACGCCGCGCGATCACCGCGTTGCGACCGCAGCACGAGGTCACGGTCCGCATCAAACCGGGCGTGATCGACGTCGACGGCGCGCTCTGGTGCGCGCGCATCGACAGCTTCCGGGGACTTGACCAGCGCCAGCATCGATTCCTTGGTGTCGTCGCCCTCAGCCATCGTTCACCCGCTCGGTCAGCTTCACATGCTGCGGCGGTAAGCGCCGCCGACCTCGAAGAGGGCGTCGGTGATGCTGCCGATAGAGCAGGTCTTGGTGGCCTCCATCAACGCCTCGAAGACGTTGCCGCCGGTGCGGGCGACCTCTTTGAGGGTGGCGAGGGCGGCGGTGCGTTCGTCGCCGAAGCGGGCGTTGAGCTGGGCGACGTTCTCGATCTGCGACTGCTTCTCGTCTTCGGACGATCGGATCAGGGCGGTCTCTTTGACGAGGCCCTCGGCGTTGTCGGGCAAGAACGTGTTCACACCAATGATCGGCATTTCGCCGCTGTGCTTTTTCTCTTCATAATACAGCGATTCTTCTTGAATCTTGCCGCGTTGGTACATCGTCTCCATCGCGCCGAGCACGCCGCCGCGGGCGTCGAGGG
>JANNAY010001087.1:0-2427 GCA_031384945.1 Deltaproteobacteria bacterium | reverse complement strand
ACCGGCCTGCGTCTCTCGTCCGACGGCGACCGCAACAACGCCTTTGTCGGCGTCGTCGCTCCGCGCGGCGCGGCGCAGCAGGTCTACAAAGAGCAGGTCGCACGTCGACGTGACCCTGCGCTGCTCGAGCAGGTCGGACCGCGCCAGTACCGCCTCCGGGTGTTCCCGGTTCCGGCGCGCCACATCGACAGAGACCGCGGCTTCTTTGGCGTCTTCGGCGGCGCCGACGGTTGGAACAACGTGAAAGACCAGCCGCGCCAACACGTCTGGTTCTCCTACGACGCCCTCGTCGAGGTCGATCACGTGCCGCTGCCGCAGCTGCGCGAGGCGCGAAACGGCTTCTGGGACGACGACACCGTCCGCGTCGTCGACGGCCATGACATCTCTGGTCACGACGAGCGCGACGGCTGGGTCAGCGGCGCCGTCGCAGCCAAAGCCGAAGCCGTCGTCGACGGATGCGCCGGCGACCGCTGCTACCGCTTCGCCACCGGCGTGCCGGCCGCGGCCGCCCTCACCGGCGCGGTCGACGTCGTCATCGACCGCTCGTGGTCGACGCGTGTTCACGCCACCGCGATCGAAGAGGCCGTGCGCGCCTTGACGAAGAGCGGCGCCCAGGTGCGGCTCGTGCTGGGTACGTCAGCGCTGCGGCACGCCCCCGTCGATGTCATCGCCAACGCGACGGCCGAGCAGGCGGCGCACCTCGAGCACTACGGCGCCGCCAGCCCCAAAGAGCTGATCGCGCAGTACCTCGGCGCGGTGCGCGATCCGGCACCGCGGCTGGTGGTGTTGACGGGGCAGGGCAGCTTCGACGTCGCCGACGACGCGCCGTTTCCCAAAGACGCGGCGCTGCCGCAGACCCTGATCGTGCACCTCGGCGGCGCGTTTCCCGCCGGCTACGACGACGTCACCTTCGACGCCGTCCGCCGCAGCAACGGCAGCGCTGTCGCATCCATCGACGAAGCCATCGCCCGCCTCGCCGGCAACGTCTACGTCGATGGCCGCGTCGTCACGAAGTTGTCGCCGTCGTCGTCGTCGTCGTCGTCGAAGGCGGCGTCGACGCTGGCCGCGCGGCAAGCGGTGCTCGACGCCGACCGCGGCGGCAAGGCCGACCCCGCGACGCTCGATCCGCTGCACCTGCTGGCGAAGCAGCACGGCATCGTCACCCCCTACTCGTCGTTGATCGCCCTCGTCGACGAGGCCCAGCGGCAGCGGCTCAAGCAGCTCGAAGAGCAAAAAGACCGCTTCGATCGAGAGGTCGAGAACGGCGCCAAGGTCGCCGCCGCTCCCGACGTCAGCGGCGTGCCCGAGCCCCACGAGTGGTTGCTGCTGTTGCTCACGTTCGCCGCGGTCGCGGTGCTCAGCCGGAAGACGCTGTCGTCGTCGTCGCTGCCGTCGTCGGGCTCGCTTCGACCTTCTTGAGGCGGCTGTCGATCAGCCAGGTGCCGAAGGGCACGAGCGACGCGATGAACGTGCCGGCGGACTGCAGAAACGTCAGGCGCCGGGTGACGAAGACCTGCAAGAGCGCGAAGCAAAAGAGCACGAAGAGCAGCCCGTGCACGGCGCCCACCACGCGCACCGCTTGTGGCATGTCGGCGAGGTACTTCAGCGGCATCGCGATGAAGAGCAGCGCCACATACGAGGCGCCTTCGATGATGCCGATGAGGCGAAGTCTTCCGATCGCGGTCGCGAGCATGTGTGTTCCTCGACGTCAGGTCGCCTGTTTGCACACATCGGCGCCGACACAAGCGCGTGGCTGTTTTTTTGCGACCCCGTCCGGCGGGGCCTATTGGTGACAGCTGGAGCCACGTGGTTCCAGCTGGAGCCGACGATGGCTGTGAAGAAGAAAAAGACGGCTTCGGCTTCGGCTTCGGCTTCGGCGCCAGCGCCAGCCTTCGTCGCGCAGACGTTTGGCTCGCCTCTTCGATCGTTGGTGATCGACGAGCGCGTCTTCGCCACCGTCGTCGCCGTCGGCGTCTTCGCCTTCTTCGTCTGGCAAGTGCGCGACGTGCTCGTGCCGCTCATGTTTGTCGGCGTGTTCACGTTTCTCGGCGCGCCGGTCGTGGCGATGCTCGAGAAGCGCGGCGTGCCGCGGGCGGCCGGCGCTGGCATCTTTCTCGTCGCCGTCATCGGCTTTGTCGCGGCGCTGGTGGCGTTGGTGGCGCCGCCGCTGGTGCACGACATCTTCTTGCTCGCCGAGCAGGCCCCCGCCGCGCTGCACCGCGCCACGGAGCTGATCGAGAAACACAGCTCCTTCGTCGTGCCGACGTCGTTGGAAGAGTTGTCGTCGACGGCGAGCAAAGAGCTCGTCGATCAGCTCTCGCCGTTTGCGGCCAAAGGCGGCGCCCTCGTCAGCGCCGGCGCCCTCAGCCTCGCCAAGGGCGCAGCCTCCGCCGCGGGCTTCGTGGGCAAGCTGCTGCTCGTCCCGAT
>JANNAY010001030.1:0-1735 GCA_031384945.1 Deltaproteobacteria bacterium | reverse complement strand
TGGTCGGGCGGCGACGCCGGGCCGTTGGTGTTTCGAGGCACCTTCGGCGTGCGCCTGCCCGAATTCGTCGCTGCCGCCGTCGACGGTGAGCTGCCGCTGTCGTTCTGCTGCAGCGTCGCCGCCGACGTCGAAGCCGCCCTCGGCCGCGTCAACACCGTCGGCCGCCGCTACGCCCTCGAGCTCGACGACGTCGTCGTCACCTGGAGCGGCCGCGTCGTGCTGGCACGGCGCGTCGCCGACGACGTGCCGGCGTGGGCCCGCACCGCGCTGGCGCCCACCGCCAACGACGCGGCCCGCGAAGGCATGGCCGTCGACGTTCATGCCACCGCGCTTGTGCTCTACACGCTGCTCGCGGGGCGGTGTCCGTTCGACGACGTCGCAGCTGCGTTGTTGCCGACGACGACGCCGCTGTCGTTGCCGAAGAAGCGGGCGCCGGCGTCGCTGCTGCGGCGTCTCGCGCGGGCGCTGCAGGTCACCGAGTTTGGGCACTGGCTGCCGCCTGAGCCGTGGGAGCTGCGGGCGACGTTGCACGAGCTGCGCGTCGACGACCCCGCCGTGGCGCGCGGGCTGTTGCGCGGGCTCTTTCCCGAGCGGCGCGAGGCCGAGCGGCAGTGGGTCGAAGAGCTCGGCATGGTGCGCTTCGCGCCCTGACGCGTCACGTTTGACGGCGACGGGGCAAGCGAGGGAACACCTGCTCCCCGTCAACTTGGGAGAGATCAGATGACCGACAGCAAGACGCTTTGGGAACGCACCAAGAACCAGTTCTTCGCCGACGCCGGCCTGGGGTTCTCGATCGATGTCTCTCGCATGGACCTCGATGATGCGTTCTTCGCCAAGAACAAAGATGCCTGCAGCAAGGCGTTGAAGGCGATGGACGACCTCGAGAAGGGTGGCATCGCCAACCCCGACGAGAAGCGCATGGTCGGCCACTACTGGCTGCGCGCGCCGCAGATGGCGCCCAACCTCGCCGACCGCCGCGCCATCGAAGACTGCTTGCAGAAGATGCTGCGCTTCGCCGCCGACGCCCACACCGGCAAGATCCGTGGTGAGTTTGGCGAGCTGTTCGCCAACGTCTTAATCGTCGGCATCGGTGGCTCGGCCCTCGGCCCGCAGTTCGTCGCCGACGCCCTCGGCTCGCCGACAGATCGCATCAAGCCCTTCTTCTTCGACAACACCGACCCCGACGGCATGGACCGCGTGCTCGAAGCCATCGAAGAACACGGCGGCCTGTCGCGCACGCTCACGATCGTCATCTCGAAGTCGGGCGGCACCAAAGAGACCCGCAACGGCATGCTCGAGTCGCAGGCCGCCTACAAAGCCTGCGGCCTCGACCCGGCCCGCCACTTCGTCGCCGTCACGCAAGACGGCAGCGAGCTCGACAAGGTCGCCGTCAAAGAAGGCTGGATCACCCGCTTTCCGATGTGGGACTGGGTCGGCGGCCGCACGTCAGAACTCAGCGCCGTCGGCCTCTTGGCTGCAGCGCTGCAGGGCATCGACATCAAAGGCATGCTCGACGGCGCTGCCGCGATGGACGTGCTGACCCGCAACACCGACACCATGAAGAACCCCGCGTTGTTGCTCTCGCTGTCGTGGCTGAAGGCCACCAACGGCAAGGGCGAAAAAGACATGGTCGTCTTGCCCTACAAAGACCGCCTGACCTTGCTGTCGAAGTATCTGCAGCAACTGGTCATGGAGTCGCTGGGCAAAGACAAAGACCTCGACGGCAAGCCGGTCA
>JANNAY010001024.1:0-8181 GCA_031384945.1 Deltaproteobacteria bacterium | reverse complement strand
GTCGATGGCGCCGCCGTGGACGCCGGGAAACGCGTAGCGGAAAGGCCGCTGCCACGGGTCGAGGGGCGCTTTCTCGAGCAGCGGACGGCCGCGCGCCGGCTTCGTGACAGCAGAAATCCCCTCGGAGGTCGGCGGATATGCACCATACTGAAGACGAAAGAGCTCGAAGCCGCTGCAGAGGGGCGCGAGCTGCTGGCGGGCGATCCTGTCTTGTCCGTTGCGCAGCTGGATGAAGATACCCGTCCCGATCGCCGCCGTGATGAGGCCGATGAGCACGATGACCACCATGATCTCGATCAGGTTCATGCCGCGCAGAGGAAAGAGCCGAGAGCGTTTTCGCATGCGTCGACAACTGCGTCTTCGGCGCGCCGATTTCGCGATTCAGTCGATTGTCAAAGTGCGCGCAGAGATCCGCACGGGACGCCGCGCGTTGCCAGACTGTCAGGCCGACGCAGGCTCAGGCCATGAAGGCGTTGATGTCTTTGCTGTGAAGGATCTGCAGCGGCACGCCACCGACGACAGCGCGCTGCTCTTTGGCCACGCGCACCATCGCCCGCCCCAGCGTCGACGACGTCGTCATCTTGTCTTTCATCAGCGGCCGAAACAGCGGCATCAACGCGCTGACGACGGGCAGCCACACCGCCGTCGGCTCGACACCGCGCTCGGGATGGATGTAGCCCGGCCGAAAGGCGAAGCCGTGGGCGCCAAACATCGCGAAGATCTCTTGCTCCATCTGTCCCTTCACGCGGGACCACATCGTCGTCGAGTCTTTGTCGGTGCCCTCGCCGGTGACGACGGCAAAGACCGCGTCGGGTGACTGCTCTTTCACGCGGCGGGCCGCAGCGAGGTGAAAGTCACGAGTGACACGCGAATAGTCGGCCTCGCTCATGCCGACCGACGACACGCCAAGGCAGAACAAGCAGGCGTCAACGCCGCTGAAGTCGACGGCGCCGAAGTCGGCGAAGTCTTTGTGGATGATCTCGCTGAGCTTGGCGTGCGTGACGCGCGAGGGCTTGCGCACGACGCTGACCACGGCGTTGACGGCGCTGTCGTCGAGGGCTTCGAGCAAGACGGCTTTGCCGACCATGCCGGTGGCGCCAAACAAGAGGATTCTCATGACGGCTCTCCAACAATCACGGTGACGACGAGGTGCATGCGCGAGCGAAACAGCTCGAGGGTGGGCACGGTGTGCTTCAAGCCGATGCTGGCGACCTCGAGTACGTCAGCGACACGGGCGGCCTCGCGAGGCTTCATGCCGCGCCGCGACTGCAGCAGCTTCGCCAGGGCCAGGCGAAACGGACGCTCGGCAGCGACCACATCGACGCCGACGGCGGTGGCGGCCTCGAGCAGCTCGGTCATGTGCTCGGTGGCGATGGGGCGGGTGAAGTGAATGCCGTGCAAGGCGGCGAAGGCGGCGACGACGGCGCCTTCGACGTGGGCGTCGTCTTCTTCGACCCCTTCTTCATCGACAGGGGCGAGGGCGGCGATGGCGGCGCCGACGGACTGGTCGACGACGTGGGTGACGGCGTCTTTGAACAGCGCGTCTTTGCTCGTCCAGTGGCCGTAGAGGCCCTGCCGCGAGAGGCCGGCGGCGCGGGCGACGTCGTCCATCGAGGTCTTCTTGTGGCCGTAGCGCAGAAACACGCCCACCGCGGCATCGAGCAAGGCCTCGCGGCGCAGCTCGCTCTTCTCGGGCAGCTTCTCGGTCTTCTTCGGCTTCGGTCTCGCGGCGGTCACCTGTCCAACTTGACAGCTTGAGCCCATATTGTCAAGTGTGACGCATGAAGCGCCGCATCGCAAAAGCACTCCTGAAAGCCGGTGCCGCCGTCGCTGGCGTCGTCGCTGTCGTCGCCCTCTTCTTCATCGCCGCCGGCTGGCAGGCCTTCGGCCAAGGGGCGGCGGGCGCGCGGCTCGAGCGCATGAAGGCCTCGCCCCAGTGGCACGACGGACACTTCGCCAACACGCAGGCGATGTTCATGGATCCCAACGTCTGGTCGGCGATGGTCGGCGCCTCAGACGTGGCGTCGCCCGAAGCGACGAAGCCGGTGCCGGCGCAGAAGACGAATTCGTCGACGTGGGCTGCGCCGCCGGCGACGGGGCTGCGGGTGACCTGGTTCGGGCACGCGTCGACGCTGGTCGAGCTCGATGGGCAGCGCATCCTCACCGATCCCGCGTTTGGCCCGCGGGCCTCGCCCTTCGACTTCATCGGGCCACAGCGGTGGTTCGACCCCGTCAACCTCGACGACCTCGGCGCCGTCGACGCCGTCGTCATCAGCCACGATCACCATGATCACCTGCAGTACAGCTCGGTGCGGCTGCTCAAAGACAAGCCCGTCACCTGGTTCGTGCCCCTCGGCGTCGGCGCCCACCTCGAATACTGGGGCGTCGATCCGGCGCGCATCGTCGAGCTCGACTGGTGGCAGAAGGGCACGCTGAAGGGCGACGGCAAAGACAAGGCCTCTGTCGACGTCAACTGCGTCCCCGCCCGCCACGCGTCAGGGCGCCAGTTGCTCGATCAAGGCGCGACCTTGTGGGCGAGCTGGGCCTTTGTCTCGAAGGGCGTCGGCGCCGGCGAAGACGGCCACCGCGTCTTCTTCTCCGGTGACACGGGCTTGCACGAGGCGATGCGCACCATCGGCGAGAAGCTCGGCCCCTTCGACCTCACGATGATCGAGGTCGGCCAGTACCACCCGACGTGGCCCGATTGGCACATCGGTCCCGAGCAAGCCGTGAAGGCGCACCAGCTCTTGCGCGGCAAAGTCATGCTGCCGATTCACTGGGCGCTGTGGACGCTCGCGCCCCACGGCTGGACCGAGCCCGGCGAGCGCGCCCTCGCCGCTGCCACCGCCGCCGGCGTCACGGTCGCGCTGCCCGAGCCGGGTCAGCCCTTCGAGCCTTTGACGACGACGTCAGCCAACAAATGGTGGCCCGACGAGCCGTGGACGACAGGGGCGCAGCAGCCGATCGTGTCGACCATCGGCGGCGATCCGAACGTGCGCATGCCGTAGATCGACAACCCGGGTTGTGCACCGTCAGCTCGGATCGGGCTCGACGCTGCAGCGCACCTCACCGCGGGGCTGCTGCTCGAACGACAAGACGCTGCCGGTGACGACGACGTCGACGGTGACGACGCCAGCGCCGCCGTCGGTGCGCCGCACGATCAGGTCGCTGGCAGCGCTATCGCGAAAGTACGAGACCGTGCTGCCCGATCCTTGTTCGCCGACGACGTCGCCGCTGCCGTCGGGGGCGTCGAAGCCGGCGACGACGACGGCGCCGTCGGAGTCGAGGTCGGCGAAGACGCTGACGTCGGCGCTCACGCTGGTGAATTCGCCGCCATCGACGTCGCTGTCATCGACGACGACGGCGAAGCGGTAGGCAGCGCGGCCGGCGTCGAGGCCGAAGCGCAAGGTGACCGGGGCCGCGTCGACGGCAAACGGCTCGTCGGTCACGCTGCCGTCGTTGGGCTCAGAGGCGACGCTGCCGACGACGCCAACGACGAAGACGCCCGCGACGGCAGCGCGGCGAAGACGATGAAGCTGCAAAAGTGCGGTCATGCGGCCCGAGCTTGCCCGACGATGCAACGACGCGCTCGCGCCTACTCGCGGTCGACGGCAAGAACACGGCGCGCCCAGCGCGTCAGCAGACGCGCAGCGCCCACCTCGACGCGGTGCAGCGGAGCAGGCCGGCGACGACGTCGGGGCAGCGGATCGCGGGGGTCGGCGCCGCCGATGACGCCGTCGCAACAAGAGGGCATCTCTTGGTCGCATTAGAAGCAAGAACCGCAACCGACCCATTCTTGGTGGGTGGAGTTCGCCGTGTTGGTTGATTCTACTGTCGAGTGAAAAAACGACTCAGCCGCCTCGCCAGCGGGCACGCTGGGCAAGGCTACCGCGGCCTCGGCACCAACGGGCGGCGCGGGTGTCAGGAAGACGGGCGCTTTCATGATGGAATCACACCACGGGACGTGCCCACGTGCCAGTTCGCACGCCGCCCAGAGACAAGTTGACGCTGTCGAGGTCATCGCCAGCGTCGATGACAGCAAGTTGCTCACGTCGCCGCCCGGCGTTGCAACGCCATGGAGCTGGTGAGGCGGCATTTTTGCCGCAGTGGGTCGGAATTGCAGGCCCTCGCGCAGCGAGCCGCGGCGAGAAGGGTGCCGGATGCGGCGGGCGGGCGCAGTTGGTATCGACAGCGCTGCACAGGTTTTTGATGATGCAGCGAACCCGCGACTACAGCGACGCATTCTTGGTCGGAGGCCCATTGGCGGTTGCACGGCACATCTCTGATCGACGCCCGCGATCATGTGCTCGACGTCCTCGAGCGTCGGCTCGGCCAGGGCGCTCATGACGCGGGCGGCGTTGGGGCGCGCGGCGCCGCCGACAAAGCTCGCGCTCGTCGAAGCGCTGCTCGCCGCAGACATCAAGACCTGCTGCGAGCTGACGCTGCTGTGGTTGAAGCGCGAAGGCGCCATCGAAGAAGGCGTCGTCGCCGTCGTCGATGACGACCGCGTCCTCGTCGCTGGCGTCGTCGGCGTGGCCGGCATCGAGGGCGGCGCCCTCGCCGGCGCCGCCTTTGGCAAAGCCCTCGCCGCCGCCGCGCCAGTGCGCCTGCGTCACCGCGAGCTGCCCGGCTGGCTCAGCGAGGGCTTCTGGGCGGTGCCGCTGCGGGTCGACGTCGAGAGCGCGGCCCAGGGGCTGCTGCTCGTCAAGCCCGCCGCCGGTGCAACGCGGCCGCTGCCGGCGTCTGCGACGTGGGCGGCGACGAAGCTGGCGCAACGGCTGCTGCTTCACGAGCAGGTGAAGCGTCACAGCGACGAGCTGCGCCAAAAAGTCGAAGAAGCCACCGGCGAGCTCGTCACACAAAACGAAACGCTGCGACGGCAGGCGCTGGCCCTTGAGCAGGCGAGCCAGGCGAAGTCGCAATTTCTCGCCAACATTTCGCACGAGATTCGCACACCACTGAATGCCATCATTGGCTACACACAATTGCTGTTGGCGGGCGTCGCCGGTGACGTCGAGCCGCCGATCACGAAGCGCTTAGAGCGCGTTGACTCAAACGCAAAAAATTTGCTGGCGATCATCAACGATTTGCTCGACGTGGCGCGCATCGAGTCCGGCAAGATGCCGATGACGATCGAGCGCTTCGACGTCGTCGCTGTGATCGCCGAGGTGCTCGCCGAGCTCGAGCCGCTGGTCGCGCGCAGCGGACTTGTGGTCGGGTTCGTCGCCGCCAAGAAGCTGCCGCGCATCAAGAGCGACCGGCAGAAGGTGAAGCAGATCTTGCTCAACCTGGTGAGCAACGCCCTGAAATTCACCCGACAAGGATCGGTCACCGCCGTCGCCAGCGTCGACGCTGACATCGTCACCATCGCCGTCACCGACACCGGCGCCGGCATCGCCACCGCCGATCAAGAGCGCATCTTCGAAGACTTTCGCCAAGCGCGAAACATGCTGGTGCACGGCGGCACAGGCCTCGGCCTCGCCATCTGCCGACGGCTTGCCAAGATGCTCGACGGCGCCATCAGCCTCGAGAGCGCAGTCGGCAAAGGATCAACCTTCACCCTGTACTTGCCCCGGAAGGGACCCAAACGATGACAAAGAAAAAGCGCGCCGTTCGCGAGAAGCCGCTGATCTTGTTGGTCGACGACTACCCCGACACCGTCGAGCTGACGGCTGAGTTTCTGCAATTTCGCGGCTTCGACGTCATCACCGCCGTCGACGGCGCCCGCGGGCTCGAGCTGGCGCAGACGCGCTTGCCCGACTTGATGTTGCTCGACCTCTCGCTGCCCATCCTCGATGGCCTCGAGGTGATGCGGCGCTTGAAGGCCGCGCCCGAGACGCGCGAGATCCCGATCATCGCGTTCACGGCCCACGCCCTCGAGAGCAAGGCCGAAGAGGCCCGCGCCGCCGGCTGTGACGGCTTCATCACCAAGCCGGCCGTGCCGCCAGAGATGGTCCGCGAGATACAGCGCGTGTTGGGCCTGCCCGTCGACCCGATCTCGGCGAAGACCCGGCGCTGACCTCAGGTCGGCTCGCCGGACCACAGGCCGCGGCGGATGGCCCGACCCGGCGCGTTCGCCACCGTGGCCGCCGGACGCTGCGGCAACAACACGCTGACGCGGGCGCCGCCGAGGGGGCCTTTGCCGTCGACGAAGACGAAGCCGCCCTGCCGGTGCGCCGCCGCCTGCGCGATGGGCATGCCGAGACCAATCGAGCTCCACCGGTGCTTCTTGGTGAAGAACAAATCAAAGACGAAGGGCAGGTCGTCGTCGGTGATGCCGCGGCCGTTGTCGTCGATGGTGATGTCGACGACGTGGGGGCGGGCGCCGAAGGTGACGACGACCCTGCCGTCTGCGCGGCCGGCGCAGGCTTCGACGGCGTTCTCGAGCAAGGCGTTGAACAACGCCCACAGCTCGCTGCGCACGGCGGTGAGCGGCGGGACGTCGCCGTCGACCTCGACGACGGCGGCTTCTTTCGCGAACGAACCGGCGAGCTCGAGGAGGAGGGGGCGCAGCTCGACTGGCGTCGCGGCGTCGGCCGACGCGCCCATCAGCTGCGCGCGTTTGACGATGTCGGCGAGGCGTCTGGCGGCGAGCCCGGCGTCGTCGAGGGCGCCGTCGCGTTCGGCGCCTGCTTTGGCGCCAGCGGCGAACTGCAAAGACGCCAACAGCGCCGCCAGGGGGCTGTTCATCTCGTGGGCGAGCCCGCTGCCGATGACGCGCAAGCCCGAGACGTGGTGCTGCAACAACGTCTGCGCCGTGACGTCGCGCAGCACGTCGTAGAGCGCCGCCCGCTTCAACGTCGACGTGTCGTCGCCCGTGGTCAACCAGCGCCGCACCAGCGCGTCGACGCGGGCCAACAGCTCGGCGTCGTGACACGGCAGGGCGAGGTAGTCGGTGTGCGGCGTCAGACAGGCGGCGATGGCCCGCTCATCGGTCGATGAGGAGACGAACAGAATGGGGAAGGGCGCGGCCGCTTCGCCACCGCGCAAGCGTTGCCAGACGGTGGCGCCGGTGAGGTCAGGCAGCTCAAGCTCGAGCACCATCACGTCAACGGTCGACGGATCGAGCTGCAGCGCCCCCGCGGCCGACGCCGCCTCGACGACGTCGTAGCCCCGCGTCAGCAGCGCCGCCCGCACCAATGCACGCACGTTGGCGTCGTCGTCGACGACCGCGACTCGAAGGGACACGCGGCCACACTACCGCGTGTGCCGCGCATCACCTCGAAAGGAAACACTGCGCGATTTCACGCGCCTCGCGCGCACTCGGGGGATCAGCAACAACAACAGCGCCAACCCACCCGCGGGCACGGGCGACGCCTGCGCGCAGCAGGTCGAGCCGAAGCCGAATTCGACGTCGAGTTCGACGGGGGCGGAGGCGTTGCCGGCGGCGTCGAGGGCCACGATCGACAGCGTGTGGCGGCCGCCGGTGCCGCTGGGGTCGACGACGTTGGCGTTGCCGCTGCCGTCGAGCACGGCGAACGAGCTGGTGCCGCCGTCGAAGCGGACGTCGGCGACGACCACGTCTTCGTCGGCCTCGACGTGGAGCACGTTGTCTTTCCAACTCGCGCTGGCGTCGCCGGGGCCGCTGTCGTCGGCGGCGTCGCCGGTGGTGAAGGTCAGCAGCGTCTGCTGATCGATGGTCGACAGCGTGTAGGTCGTCTGCGCGCGCAGCAGCTCGCCGGGCAACACGCGTCGCAGCGAGTTGAAGTTGACGTCGCTGACGAGGGCGTTGCTCGTGGGCACGATGGCGGCGCCGTCGTCTTTCAGCTCGGTCTCGACGAAGGGATCGAGCACCACGATCATCGGGTTGAGCGGCGCGCCACTGCTCTGATCGGGCGGCAGCACCGACGGCGCCGGCAGCGCGACTTCGGCGGCGACGAGGGCGCTGACGAGGACGACGATCAACATGTTTTCTTTCTGCGCCGCGCGAGCACGAGCAAGAACGCCAGCGCCAGCGCCAACGACGACGCAGACGACGCAGACGACGAAGCGCCGCAGCCGCCGCAGCCGCCGCCGTCGTTGAATTCGGTGACGTCGGCTTCGACGACGACGGGGGCGCTGCTGTTGCCGGCGGCGTCGAGGGCGACGATCGAGACGGTGGCGTCTTGAAAGACGGCTTGGCCGACGAGGCCGGCGTCGTCGACGGGCATGAGGGCGCTGTTGAGCGCGCCGACCTTGACA
>JANNAY010001021.1:0-5472 GCA_031384945.1 Deltaproteobacteria bacterium | reverse complement strand
CTGGCATTTTGGAAGCGCCACGGCGCCGCGGCGCACGCAGGCCAGACCGCCTCGGGGCAACAGCCATCGCTGTCTGATGAAGAGTTGAACGAGTTGCAGGCCGCGCTCAGCGACGACGATGATCCCCTCGCCGACTCCGACGATGGCGAGTCTGACGACGAGCACGAGCCCACCGCCGCCGGCGTGCCGCCGCCCGTGCGACCTGACGGCCGCAGCAGCGCCGGCTTCGGCAGCGACGACGACGACGACGAGGGCACGCTGCAGGTCTCTGCCCGCGGGGTGCGCCCGCCCGTGACGGCGCGCGAGATCGACGACGACATGGGCACCGTCGAGCTGCGCGTGCCGCCCAACAAGCCCACGGGCGCCCCTCGCCCCGCCACGCCCCCTCGACTCGAACAAAAGCTCGACGCCAAGCCGTCGCGACCTGCGCCGCGCACCGACGAGCGGCCGCCCGAGAAGCCCGACGGTGGCTCGCTGCTCGATGCCTTTGACGACGACGGACCGCCCAGCGACATCGACGACGACGCCGGCATCGACGACGAAGACGCCGTCGAACCCACCGCCACCACGCCCGCCGCCGGACGCGCCGTGCAGCCCGTGGCGACGTCAAAGTCCGACTCGCTCAACTCAGAAGACGAAGAGAACGATCTGCTCGCCGCCCTCGGCGACGACGACGACGCGCCGCCGCCGCCGCCGCCGGGCTCCTCGAACCTCTCGCTCGAAGATTTCCCCGCCTTCGACAGCGACAGTGCCAGCGCCCTCGCCCACAATCCGACGTCGGTGAATTCGCCGCCGCCGAACGCGAGGCCATCGATGCCGTCGGCGGCGCCGACGCAGGCGCTGGTGGCGCCGATGATGCGGGCGACGCAGGTCGGCAGCCTCGCTGACGACGACGCTGACGACGACGCTGACGACGACGCTGACGGCTTCGACGACGGCGAAGGCTCTGAAGCCGCGCGCCGCGCGCGCATGAAGTCCGTGCCGGCGGGCAAGCCGCTGGGCACGCCGTCGCCGTCGCCGTCGCTGGGGGCGGCGGCAAAGGCGAAGAACACCGGGGTGGCGAAGAAGCCGGCATCGCAGCCGCCCGCGCCGCAGGTGGCAGCGCCGGCGCCCGAGCCCGAAGACGACTTCGACGACGGCAAGACGCGGGCGCTCTCCGTCGACCAGGCGCTGCTCGACAAGCTCAAGCTCGGCGACGGCGCCCTGTCGTCAATGTCGTCGTCGATGTCGTCGTCGATGGGGGTCGGCGCCGAGCTGAAGAAGACCGAGCCCGATCGACCGCGGCCGTCGGACCCGGCGCCCGCCGACGGTGGCTTCGATCGGCCGATGCCGGCGACGGTGGCGTCGTCAGAAGACGATCCGATCTCGCGCGACGCGCCCATCGCCACGCGGCCCACCATCGAAGTCAGCGACGACGTCGTTGTCGACGACGAATTCGAAGCCACCCGCGACGCCGAGATCGCAGCCCTTGAGCGGCGCGCCGACGCGCTGTCGGCCGAGCTGTCGGCCGTGCGCGAGCGCATCGCGGTGTTGGCGTCGGCGCGTGAGTCGACGGCGACGCGTCCGGTGCGGGTGCCGGCGTTGACGGCGACGCGCCCGGTGCGCGCCGACCTCACGGCCCCGATCACGGCGGCCCCGATCGCCCAGGCGGCAGCCGCCGAGATGACGTCGACGGCGACGCCTTCGCTGACGCCGCCAGCGTTCTCGGCGCAGCCGCCGCGGGCGCCGAAGCCCAAGACGGGTCAGATCAACATCGCTGACGCCAGAGAAGCCGCGCGTGAAGCGCGCGCGCTCGACGCCGCGATCAACGCGCCGACGGGCGCCGAGCTGCGTCCGATCGGCCGCAGCGCCGACGACAGCGACGAAGGCGAAACGGCGTCAAAGGCGCCGCCGCGCCGCGAGACCAGCCTGCCGAGCCTCGCCTCCATCGACGTCGAAGAGGTGTCGGGCGACGGCGTGTCGCTGGCCGATCTGCAGGGCGCCTTGAAAGAGATGGGCGTCGAGATCGAGGGTGGCGGCGAGACGCAGGTCGCTGTCGCCGCACCCGCCGGACTGCAAGCCCACAACGGCGACGACGACGGCGACGTCTTCGGCAGCAGCGGCGGCGACGTACCTGATCCGTCGCAAGAGGCCACGCGCATCCGCGGCGCCCCGCGCGCATCGTCGATCGCGCTCGTCGTCGAAGATCAAAAGGCCCGCGACCGCTTGCGCAAACACCTCGAGCCGCGCTTCGCCGAGGTGCTCGACGCCGAGAGCGCCAAGGCCATCGCCAACAACAAAGAGATCGGCCGGCTCGACGCCATCGTCTTTGTCCGTCCGTCGTCGTCAGAGCCGAACCGGCAGGGCTTCGCGCGCTTGCAGGGCTTGCCGCGACGCCCGCGCGTCTTGGTCATCTCCGCCGACGCCAGCTTCGATGACATTCCCGCTGTCGATTTGCGCTTGCCCCTTGGCCAAAAGGCCTCTGAGGTCGCCAAGCAAGTGCTCGAGGGCCTTGAGCGGCTCGGCGTGCAAGCGCAGCAGGTCTAGCAAGCAACCCGTCGTCGTCGACAGAGCGCAGGAGACGGCAGCACGATGGGCTTCGCCTTCACGACAGTTCCAGGCGACAAATCGATCGCGACGCGGGCGCTCTTGCTCGCGCTCTTCGCCGACGGACCCTGCACCATCAGAAACGCGCCGAAGAGCCGCACCACCGATCGCGTGATCGAGACCCTGCGCGCCCTCGGCGCCGACGTGCCCGACGAAGGCGTCTTTCAAGGCGACCACGACAACATCACGCTGCAGGTGCGTCCGCCGCCGATGCTGACGGACGGCGTCACGATTTCGTGCGGCGGCAGCGCGACCCTCGCGCGCATCTTGTTGGGACTGCTGGCCGGCGCTGGCGTCGACGCCGTCGTCGACGGCAGCGCGATGTTGCGGGCGCGCCCGATGGAGCGCGTGGCCCGTCCGCTCAACGCCTGGTTCGGCCGCGACGTCGTGACCCTCACCGACGGCAAGCTGCCAGCGCGCATCCACAAGGGCCCGCCGCCACCGTCGTCGTGGACGGCGCGCGAAGAGCTGTTGCCCAGCGCACAAGTACGCTCTGCGCTCACCTACGCCGCCATCGCCGCACGGCGTCCGTTTCCGTTGTTGCCCGATCGCGAAGGGCCGTGGCGGCAGCACCTCGAAGAGCTGTGCGACCTGCTGGGCATCAGCGGCGCTGACCCGCGCGTGCACGCCTTTGACGTCGACGTGCCCGGTGATCCGTCGTCGTCGGCGTTTCTGCAGGCGTTGGCGGCCACGCGCAGCGGCAGCTGGCTCACCGTGCAGCGGCTCTATGACGGCCGCGGCCGCAACGGCTTTCTGCGCGCGCTCACCGCGTTGGGTGCGCGCGTGCGCAGCAGCCCCAGCGTCGTCAGAGGCGCCCCCATCGCCGGCCTCTTCGACGTCGTCGTCGAGGGACCCGCCGAGCGCCTGCAGGGAATTTTTCTCGCGCCGGGGCCGGTGTCGGGGCTGGCGTTGACGCCGGGCCCGCGCGTGCTCGCTGGCGAGCTGTGGACGCTGATCGACGAGCTGCCGCTGCTGGCGACGCTGTGTGCGCTGGCCGAGACGCCGTCGCGCCTGTGCGGGCTCGCCGAGCTGCGCGTCAAAGAGAGCGATCGGGTGGCCCGCACCGCCGAGATGCTGCAGGCCTTTGGCGCCGCCGTCGTCGAAGAGGGCGACGACCTCGTGATCGAGCCCGCGACGCTGCGACGCCCGTTGGTGCCCATCCGCACCGATCACGATCACAGAATCGCCATGAGCGCGTTGACCCTCGGCGCGGTCATCGGCGTCGACGTCGACGTCGATGACGACAGCTGCGTCGCCGAGTCGTGGCCAAGCTTCACGCAAGAGGTCGCCAACGTGCGCGAGCGTCTGCGCAGCAGTTAGCTCAGGGCACCGGTCCAGCGGCGTTGAGCGCGGCGAGGTCGGCGACGGTGAGGGCGCGGTCGTAGACGCGGGCTTCGTCGATGGCGCCTGCGAAGTAGCTGTCGAAGCCGTTGGCGCTGCCGGTGTTGGCGACGGCGCTCTCGTTCAGGACGCCGAAGACGACGTGGGCGTTGCCGTCGTAGGCAGCGACGGGGAAGAAGTTGCCGCTGCCGTTGCGCGCGGCGTCTCTGAACAGCTGCACGCCTGAGGCCTCGCGGTAGCGCAGCGCCATCATGACCCGCCCTGTGCTGACCTCGGCGACGTCACCACCGAAGCTGCGCTGAAAGCCGTCGCTGCTGGCGCCCCACAAGCCGTTGTTGAACTCACCAAAGGCGAGGCCGTCAGAGAGTCCGTTGCCCTGGTCGAGGGTAAAGACGCCGCCGCCGCGCTGCACAAGGTTCTGCGCGCTGACCCAGACCACGAGGGTGCGGTCGCGCAGCTCAGCGCCGAGCGCGCTGGTGCGCAGCAGATCGTTGGCGCCGTCGAGCACCAGCTTGCCGGTGTTGAGCGTGGCCCCGCCGACGAGCACGCCGTTGGCGCCGCCGACGAGGTCGTTGGTGTTGCCGTTGAAGGTCCATTGGTGAACGGGCGCGACGGTGTCGGAGCAGGTGAACTGCACCTGCAGCTCTTTGAACGAAAAGCGACAGGCGTCGCTAAAAACCGTGGTGTTGACGTCGACGTCGCAGCTGGTCTGTCCGACGCAGGCGGCGAGCGCGGGGTTGTCGGTGACGTCGAGGCTGCACGGATCGTCGACAAACGCGTCGGTGTCGCACGAGCCGCTGCCGTTGAACGTGTAGCGGCCGAAGGTGATGTCGCTGATCGTGCCGGCGGGGCAGGTGAGCCCGCCCACCGAACCCTCGTCGAGGATCGCGCACTCGCCGTCGATCGGCGTCTGCACCCGTGCCCCGCTGCTCGCGATGCGCAGCGTGCTGGGCGCTGAGACCTCGGGGCAGATGATGACGTCGCCGGCGTCGAAGAAGCGCTGGGTGCTGCCGCAGTTGTTGCCGATGAAGTCGCTGAACAAGTGCGTGCCGTCGACGGCAAAGGCGCGGACAAAGGCGTCGTTGTCGGCGCAGCGTCCTGAGACCGGGTTGAGGTCGATGTCGTACGAGTCGGCTGTCGCGAAGGTCACGCGGCGGCAATCGACGCCGTTGCCGGGCGCCACCGGCAGATCGTCGAAGGGCACGGCGTGCGGCGTGACGAAGTCGCTGTCGTCGTCGACGGTGCTGGTCAGCGCAAAGGCGCCGGGGCCGCTGCTGCGCACGCAGATGACGCCGGCGCCGTCGGGGATGACCATGCTGCGCGGCGGTCCGCAGTCGCTGCCGCTGTCGATGCCGGCGCCGTCTTTGAAGTACGTGAACGAGCGCCCGCGGCACTCTGCCTGGTTGTTGAACGAGAAGACGCGGTCGGCGGTGCCGCTGGCGGTGACGGCGAAGCAGTCGCTGTCGACGTTGCCATCGATGACACCGCTGACGCCGTTGACGCCGCCGATGTCGACGGCGGCGCCGAGCACGCTGTCGGCGCGGC
>JANNAY010001016.1:0-12628 GCA_031384945.1 Deltaproteobacteria bacterium | reverse complement strand
GCCTCGAGATCCGCACGGCGGGGCCGCGCGAGCCCATCGACATCCTGCGGCTCATCTACCGCGAAGACCGCCCCGCCGCCGAGTTCGTCACCGGCGACTACACCGTCGTCGATCCGTCGCTGGCGCGCGCCTACGGCCTCGTGAACGCCAACGGTCGCACCTTCAAAGACGGCGTCACACAAGCCTTCAACGCTGACCCCAGCGACGACGCCACCGAGCGCCGTGTGGTGCGCATCCAGAACACCGACAAGAACAACATCACGGGTCGAAACGCGTCGCTCGACGCGTGGCCGCACCAAGGCATCTTTTCGACGCCGTCGTATTTGACGCGCTACCAGACGACGGCGTCGAACCGCGAGCGCACGCGGGCCCGTCAGGTGTACGAGAAGCTGCTCGGCGTGCCGGTGATGAAGCTGGCGGAGTTCGCGACGCCCGAGATTCCCGCGGGCCAGTCGCTCGAGAACCTCACCTGGGACACGCAGCCCTGCATCGTCTGCCACACGCTGCTCGACCCGGTGGCGGCGCAGTTCAACCATTGGAGCGGCAATGGCGGCGCGCTCACCGCGCGGCGTCCGTGCAGAAGCGAAGGCATGCGCTCTCCTGCGTTTGGTTTCATCGCGCTGCCCGGCAGCGACGACCCCAACGCCGGCGTCTTCCGCGCCTCGCTCGACGAACAAGACGACTGCGTGGCCCCCGAAGACGGCCGCGGCCCCGGCGCGCCAGACAACCGCTCGCCCGAACGCCTGCGCTGGCTCGGCGACCGCGTCGTCGAGCACCCGCGCTTCGCCTACGGCGTCGTTCTGCCGCTTTACGAGGGACTCACAGGCGCCCCGATCTTGTCTGCACCCGACGCCCTCATCGACCCCGACTTCGAGGCCAAAGCCCGCGCCTTTGCAACGCAGCAGAAAGAGCTCGCCACCTACGTTGACGCCTTTCGCGCTGGCAACGGTCGCTTTCGCCCGGTCATCAAAGCCATCCTGCTCGGCAAGACGTTTCGCGCCGCGACAACCGCGACCGACTTCGACGAGCAGACCGCGCGCAGCCTCGAGCTGATGAACGTCGGCGCCGGCGCGCTGCTCACAACGCCCGAAGTTTTGAACCGCAAGATCCAGAGCATCATCGGCATCCCGTGGACGCACCTGCGATCGACCAACGCCGCCACCGCCGACAACCTCGTCGGCGACGCCTTCTACGCCATCTTCGCCGGCGGCATCGACAGCGAAACCGTCACCCTGCGCTCGCGCGATCCCGTTGCTGTGCGCGCCGCGGTCGCCCGCCGGTTGGGCAACGAGCTGTCGTGCATCGCTGTGCCGCAAGAGTTCTCGATCGTCGCGCCTGGCCAGCGGCGCCTGTTCTCGCTCGTCGACATCGCCGACGTCCCCCTCGACGACGCCGGCAACGTCGTCGCCGCCGCCGACGCCAAAGTTGTCGCCCAGATTCGCAAGCTGCACGAGCTGTTGTGGAACGAAGAAGTCGTCGACGACGCAGAGGTCGAGGCGTCACACCAGCTGTTCTTGAACGTCATCCGCGCGCTGCGCGCCCCGTCTGACGGCAGCACCACCAGCGCAGGCATCGGCGGCACCTGTCAGGCGACGTCGCAGTTCGTGAAGGTGCCTGCGGGCACGACGCGGCCGGCGTATCCGGCCAGCGGCACCGTCGTCATCGACGGCGTCGAGCACAAGCGCGTCACCAACGATCCCGACTTCACCGTGCGCGCCTGGATGGCGGTGTTGTCTTCCCTCTTGGCCGACGGCCGCTTCCTCTTCGAGTGAGCTGGAGAATCATCATGAACAAGATTCAACGCCGCACCTTTCTCCGCTCGGCAGCCGCCGCTGCCGCCGTCACCGCCACCGCCGCCGTCGTCTTCGGCAGCAAGAGCGCACGCGCGCAGTCAGCGACGCTGCCCCCGCTCTTCATCTCGATCGAGGCGAACCAGGCGTGGGACACGACGACCTCGGTCGACCCGCACGGCCACCCTGACTTCTCGCTCTACAGCGAGGGCCAGATTCAACAGGTGGGCAACCTGCGCGTGGCGCCGTTCTCGGGCTCGACGCCGTTTCGCGTGCGCCGCCTGCGCACGGCAGACACCGTCGACTTCTTCGCCACCTTCGGCGGCGCCTTGCGCGTCGTGAACGGCGTCGACCACCGCACGGTGTCGCACGACATTGGACCCCGTCACGCCTTCTCCGGCTCGCTGCGCGAGGGCTTTCCGGCCATCGGCGCGCTGGTCGCCGCCGTGCAGGGGCCGAACCGGCCGCTGGCGTATTTGTCGACGGGCGGCTTCGACGACACGCAAGGCATCGTCACGCTCACGCGCAGCGGCAAGCAGAACATTTTGCGCGAGCTCGCGCGGCCCAACAAGTCGCAGGGCACCGCCGGCAGCGCCGACTTCTTCGCCAGCGACGTCGATCGACTTGTGCAGTCCGAGCTCGCCGCCAGAGACGCTCGGCGCGGATCCTTGCTGCAGGCGCGCCGCGCGTTGAAGAAGACGCTGACGAACCACACGGCGATGACGAACGCGCGCACCGCCGAAGACGCCTTTCTCGACCTCGCCGACGTCCTCGATGCCACCCCGGCCACCAATGACGAAAACGCCCTCATCAGCGCCGCCGGACTCGCCCTCGCCGGCATGCGCACCGACCCGGCGTCGTGCACGTCGGCGCACCTCGCCTTCGGCAACTTCGACACCCACTCCGACCACGACGACGACGCCCTTGGCCACCGTCCGCGCATGCAAGACCTGCTCGAGGGCGTCGGCCACTTGATCGACGAGATCGAGAACAACCCGGCCAACGCGGCGCTCAAGTCACGCGGCGTCTTGATCTACGTCTCCAGCGACTTCGGCCGCACCGCCTACAACGGCGGCGAAGACGACGGCGCCCGCGGCAAAGACCACTGGCCGGTGACGTCGACGATCCTCATCGGTCTCGGTGCGATGGCGTCGCAGGTCGGCGGCGGCACCGTCGTTGGCAAGACCACGCCCTTCATCGACGGCGTCGTTCAGCCGGGGCTGCGCGCGATGCCCGTGCAGCTCGACGCCAACAGCAACCTCGTGTCGGCGACGTCGCCGACCGAGAGCGGCGCGGGCTTCTTCAATCTCACGGCCACCGAGGTGAACCTCTGCCTGCGCGCGGCGCTGCGCCTCGACGAAGAGACGCCGCCGCCGGGCACGTTGAAGCAGATCGATCGCTTCGTGCTGCCCGAAGCCAACGCCGGGCTCGCAGCCGTGCTCGCCGACGGCCGCAACCCGCTGCTCAAAGACGTCTGACGCTCAGTCGTTCGGGGCGCCGGCGGCGATCCAGGCTTCGATGCCGTCGAGGGTCTCTTGCGGCAGCGCGAAGCCCGGGGGCATCTGCCGCGTATCGAGCGCCGGATCGTTGTTCGGAACGCCGGTCTTCAAGATGGTGAGCAGCAAGCTGTTCTCGGGCTCGCCGGCCACGACGTACTTCTTTGACGGGTCGGTGACGGTCGCTTTGTCGACGAGCACCGCGAACGGGTCGGTCTTCAAGTCGAGCCCGCGCGCGGGATTGTCGGTGCTGTGACAGCCGGTGGCGTTGCCGCAGCGGGGCTCAAACACGTCGGCCTTGAGCTGCGTCAGCGTCGGCGCCGGTGCGCCGCCGCAGTCCGCAGCGCCGACGAAGACGACGACGACGACGGTGGCAAAGAAGCGCTTCATTCGCCTTCTCCTTCGCCTTCGGCGAGGCAGGCGGTGGGGATGCAGCCTTTGGGGCCTTCGGGGTCGGCGGGGTCGGCGGTGCAGCTGCCGCCGGCGCCGCAGTCTTCGTCGTCGCCGCAGGGACGTGTGCAGTAAGCGAGCTCACCGGGCGCAGGGTCGTCGATGAAGTCGACGGTGCAGAAGCCAGCGCCGCGGCCGATGAAGTCGTTGCACTCTTGTCCATCTTTCGTGCAGGGCTGGCCCATGCCCTGCTCGTTGCCGCAGATGGGGATGCACGGGTCGATGGGGTCGGGGACGAAGTCGCCGCAGGCTTTTTCTTCGCCTTCGCCTTCGCCTTCGCCGCCGCCTGTGCCGCAGCTGCCGGCGGCGAAGAACAGGCCCGCGGTGACGACGGAAAAGCTGATCAAGATCGTTCGCAGCATGTCGTTCACTCGCAGAGAAGGAAGCCGTCGCCGATCGCCGGGTAGTAGGCGGAGAACGACGTGCACATCTCGTGGGGCCACTCGATCTCGTGGTCCGTGGCGTTGTTGTAGTCGCACGTCACCGTGAGGTGGTCGCCGTCGTGCAGCACGAGCGGAGCCGCGTCGGGGTAGCGAATGGTCGGCGCGTTGTCGCGCATGTCGCTCGTCCACGACGGGATGTCGTAGAGGACCTCGTCGTCGACGATGGCGTCGGCGCCGGCGCCCGGGCGCCGCGTCATCTTGAACGCCTTACCTTGCTCGTGCATGTGGCCGATCATGAAGATGAGGTTGAGCTCGCTGGTGGCGGCGACGTCGCACTCGTAGGTGACCTGCGACTCGCCGGTGGGCAGCGTGAAGTCGTTGTTCGAGGCGACGAAGAAGCTGGCCTCGACCATGCCGGTGACGTCGTCGAGGGTCTCGAAGTTGACGATGTCGGCGGTGCGGATCGGCGCGTCGCCGTAGTTCACGTAGTGCGACTGCAAGACGATCAGCGAGTTGGCCGGGATGCGCAGGAACATGTTCTCGGGCAGCTCGCGATCGTTGCCCGCGGCGTCGACGAGCGGGAAGCTCGGCGTCACCAACGGCAACAACGACGACATGATCGACAGGTCGCTGCAGTCGAAGACGTCGCCCGGCGTGCGCGGCACGGCAGAGCCGAAGACGACGACGTGGTGGCCCATCGAGCCTTGGTACGCGTCGGCCTTCTTCAAAAAGACGTCTTGGTCGAAGGTGACGTCGGGGACGAAGCAGGTCTGCACGTCGGCGCCGACCTCGAGCACCTTCTCGGGCACTTTGATCTGAAAGCCGTGCGCTGGGTCAGGCGCCGCCGCCCGCTGATCGATCTCACCCGGCGGATCGACGTGGCCATGCGTCTCGTCGCCACAGCCGACAAGCAACGACGCAGCCACGAGCGAGAGAAAAGCGGAAAGGCGCATGAGAAACCTCCGGCTGCGGAGGGTGACCCGCGCATGGGCACCCGGCAACGACATTTCTCGTCGTCAAAGCGTATCGGACGTTGGGTGGATGCAGGCGTTGACGCGACGCAGCGACCGCAGACGGACCAAGCGTGACGACGTCGAATTCTACTTCACGGTGATGCGTGCGCTCTTCTTTGCGCCAACGCGCAAGAGGTGCGTGCCGAGGGGCAGCACCGCTTTCACGTCGCTGACCTTCTCGCCGTTCACATAGAGACCGCCCTGGCCGATCAGGCGCCGCGCCGATGACTTCGACTCTTGCAGCTGCGTTTCGGCGAGGGCGTCGACGACAGCGACGGGGGCGCCGGTTTCGAGGGTGAACGCCGGCGCGTCGTCCGAGACCGCGCCCTTGCCGCTCTCTTTGCGCGCGTTCCAATTGGCGAGCTGCGTGTCGCCGGCGACGCGTCCGTGAAAGCGGGCCACGATCTCGCGCGCGAGTTCGAGCTTCGCCTCCATCGGGTGACCTTGTTTCAGGGTCGCGACTTCGTCTTCACTCTTGGCAGAGAGAAGCGTGTACATGCGCCACATCAAGCCATCACAAACCTGCATGACCTTGCCAAATTGCATGCTGGGCTCGTCTTCGACACCGATGATGTTGCCGAGGGACTTCGACATCTTCGGTCCGACGACTTTACCGCCTTCTTCTTTCGCGTCGATGCCTTCGAGGATCGGCATCGTCAGAATACACTGAGGCTCTTTGCCGTAAGAGCGCATCAGGTCGCGTCCGACCAGAAGATTGAACTTCTGGTCGGTGCCGCCGAGCTCGACGTCGGTGTCGAGGGCGACGGAGTCGTAGCCCTGGGCCAGCGGGTACAAGAGCTCGTGCATCGAGATGGGCCGCTGCTCATCGAGCCGCTTCTTGAAGTCATCGCGCTCGATCATGCGCGCCACCGAGTACTGACCGGCGAGGCGGATGACGGCGTCAAAGCCCATCTTGCCGAGCCACTCAGAGTTGAAGCGAATCTCGGTCTTCTGCTCGTCGAGGATCTTGAAGACCTGCCGCTTGTACGTGACGGCGTTGGCAACGATCTCGTCTTCGGTGAGGGCGGGGCGCGTGGCGTTCTTTCCGGTCGGGTCGCCGATGCGCGCGGTGAAGTCGCCGATGAGAAAGACGACCTTGTGACCGAGGTCTTGAAACTGCTTCAGCTTCTGTATGACGACGGTGTGGCCCAGATGAAGATCAGGCGACGTCGGATCACAGCCGAGCTTGATGTTCAGCGGCCGCTGCTCGGCCCGCGACTTCTCGAGCTTCTTCTTCAGCTCTTCTTTGACTTCGACGTCGACGGCGCCGCGACAAATAACAGCGAGCTGCTCTTCAACCGGGAGAAACATGGGCGCTGGTTACAAAGACAGCGGTGATTTGTCGACGTCGACGACGCCGAGGGAGGGCGTGCACAGCCGCGGCAGACGGACATCTGTCGGCTCCATGGGTACGCGTTCGACGCGTTGTTCGTCGAGGAAGACGCCGACGACGTGCGGACGAGGACGTCCGCATCCGCGGTCTCTGTCGACGCCTGCGAGGGCGCGGTCGTAGTAGCCGCGGCCGTAGCCGACGCGGCCGCCATCGACGTCGAAGCCGAGGCCGGGGACGACGACGAATGCGACGTCGCCGACGCTGACTTCTTCGTTGGATGCGCTGGGAGTCGGAATGCCAAACCGATCTCTCGGCAGATCGTGGACAGGTCCAGCAACGAGGTGGAAGCGCAGGTCGCCGTCGACGATGCGCGGCACGGCCCGGGCGATGCCGCGGGCGATCAGCAGCGCATCAAGGGGGCGGGTGTCGAGCTCGTCGAGGGTCGAGGCGAAGAAGGCGACGACCCCGCTCGCGGGCAGCAAGGGCGACAGGTGCCGCGCGATCGCCGCGCCGCCTGCGGTCTTCTGCGACGACGACAGCGCCGCCAACGTCGCCTTCAGCGTCGCGCGCAGGACCCGTTTCTCGACGACGAGGTTGCTCATGAATGAAAAAAAGAAGGCCGCGCGCGGGATGTCTCGACCCTGTTTTTCACAGGTGGGCACCAAGCGGACGGGGGAAGGCTTCCGACTGCGAGGCCGGCTTGCACAAACCCGTACGGAGCGGTTCCCTTATCGAGCAAACGGGAAGAGAAATTTCCGCGCGCGACCTCCGTGACGACGACGAATCGCCGTCTCCCCAGACGTAACACGCGCGATCGATCGCGGCAGCAACGAGACAGAAGAAATCACCAGTGCTGCGAAATCACCGCGAGATCAGGCGCGCAGCACGCTCTCCAACGCCGCCTTCGCGTCGGTCTTGTCGTCGCGGTACTTGACGATCATCGGCGCGGCGACGTGCAGGCCGCGCTCTTTGGCCCACGGCGACGACGCCGGACGCGACCCCGGCACGACCACAGCGCCAGCGGGAATTTCGAGAGGCTTGCCCTCGCTGGCCGAGAGCTCGCGGTTGTTGACGAGGTCAAACACCCTCGTGCCCGAGGTCAAGACGACGCCGGCGGCCAAGACGGCGCGGGCTCTGACGATGGTGCCTTCGTAGACGCCGACGTTGCCGCCGACGAGCACGTCGTCTTCGATGACAACGGGGACGGCGCCGACGGGCTCGAGCACGCCGCCGATCTGGGCGGCCGCGCTCAAGTGCACGCGCTTGCCGAGCTGCGCGCACGATCCGACGAGGGCGTGGCTGTCGACGAGGGTGCCTTCGTCGACGAAGGCGCCGACGTTGATGTAGGCGGGCGGCATGATGGTGACGCCGACGCCGACGTGGGCGCCGCGTCTGACGCTGCTGCCGCCGGGCACGACGCGCACGCGCTCGCCCGTCGTGAAGCCGCGCACCGGGTACGTGTCTTTGTCGACGAAGGGCAGGGTCGAGTCGCCCATCTCGACGAGACGGCCGAGGCGAAAGCCAAAGAGAATGCGTTGCTTGACCTCGGGGTGCGCCGACCAGACGCCGTTGGTCTGCGTCGCCGCGCGCACCGTGCCCGACTCGAGCAGTCCGAGAAAATGACGAAACGCGACGCGGGCCTTTTGTGCGACGTCGTCTTTGGCCAGCTGCTCGGCGTTGAGGTTCAAATACGGATCGAGCTCGGCCAGCACGGTCGCCACCGAAGCATCCCAGGTCGAGCCCGAAGTCGTCGTCGTCGTCGTCATGCAATCTCCAAAAGGCGCAGGGCCATGCGTTCGTAGGCGACGGCGGCGTCGTCGAGGTCTTTCAGCTTCACGTGCTCGTGATCGGTGTGGGCGTCGAGGATCGAGCCCGGTCCGAACAGCAACGGCGCGCCCTGCTTGGCGGCGAGCAGCGGCGACAAATGCGGCACGTCTGAGCCAAAGGCGACGATGCAGGTCTCTTCGCCGTCGACGACCTTCAGCTTCACCGGCGGCGCCTTTGTCAGCACCTGCAGCGTCGTCGACGGCGTCAACAGCGACCGCACTTTGGCGAGAATCACGTCGGGGTCTTCGGTGGGCCGCATCATGATCTTCGCCGACGCGTGCGGCGCGATGACGTTCTGCGCGACGCCGCCGTCGACGACGCCGACGTTCAAGGTCGTCGGTCCGTACTCGGTCGTCGGCCACTGCGCCGTCGTCAGCGCGTGCAAATCAGCGATGAGCTGGTGCGTCGCCGAGTGTCCCGCCGCCGGATACGCCGAGTGCGCCGCCTTGCCTTTGACGTCGAGCTGAAAGGCCAACACGCCCTTCATCGCGCGGCACAAGAGGCCGTCGGTGGGCTCGCCGTTGATGAAGTACTTCACCGACGGCGCGAAGCCCGAGACCGCGGCTTGTTTCGCGCCGTCGCTGTTGGTCTCTTCGCCGACGACGAAGAGGACGCCGACGTTCTGGCCGGCGCCGTCTTTGCGCGCGAGCAGCTGCTGCCAGGCGATGATCATCGCGGCGGCGATGCCCTTGGCGTCGATGACGCCGCGTCCGACGATCTCGTCGCCGACGATGGTGGGCGCGATGTGCGGCGGCACGCAGTCGATGTGCGTCGTCAGCAAGAGGTCGATGGGGCGGTTCTTGTCGGCGACGGCGAGCAGGTTGTCGCGGCCGACGATGCCGCCGACGTTCTCGCGGGTGACGTGCGCGCCCATCTTTTTCAAACGCGCGGCGAGGTCGTCGACGACGCCGGCCTCGTTGCCGGTCACCGACGGGATCATGCAGAGCTCGAGGGTCAGGTCGACGACGGGGCTGTGTGCGGACATGCCGCGCCGGTACTCCCATCCGCCGCCGTGGCCAACGCCGTGACGCCTGCGCGACCTGCTTCGCGCTTGCGGCATCCTCCTGCTGGCGGATGGGTGGGACATGTCGCATCCGCTCGATCGCTGAGGTTGCGAATCTTCATTCGCCATATTGATGACTCATGCGTCAATCCCACCTCCTCACGATCTCCGCATTGGCCTGCGCTCTGGCGACCGCCTGTGCCAACGACCTCCAGATTGAAGCGCCCGCCGAAGAGAGTTCCGAACATGACGTCGCGTTCATCGGACAAGATGAAGCGCTGCTCGCTCAGCTCACGCTCGATGATGAGGGCTACTCGCTGACACCGCTGCTCGAGCGCGAGGTCGGCTTCAACCGCGTCGCCTTTCGCTTCGACGCCGACGCCTCTCTCGTCGTCTCCGCCCGCGCCCGCCACGACGGCGTCGTCGGCGACTGGGTCGAAGCGACGCTCACGTACCAGGACGAAGCCGCCAACAACGGCCACGTCGACGTTGGCGACGGCGCTGACGCCGTGCAGCTGCGCTTCAAGCTGCAAGACGAGACCGGGCTGACCTTTCTCGCGATCGAGACCTTCGACTACGCAGCACCCGTCGAAGAAGACGGCGTCGTCGTTGACGCTGTCGACGAGGGCGACACACAAGGACTCGCCGCCGACGGCATCGTCGTCACGCGCTCACAGTGGGGCGCCCGCTCGCGCTCGTGCGGACCTCGTCACACGCCGCGCATGCTGACGATTCACCACACCGTCACGCCCAACAACGACTCGATGGCGATGCCCGCGCGCATGCGCCAGATTCAGGCGTTTCACATCGACAGCCGCGGTTGGTGCGACGTCGGCTACCACTTTCTCATCGGGCAAGACGGCAAGGTCTACCAGGGCCGCGTCGAGAACATCGTCGGCGCTCACGCCGCCAGCGCCAACACCAACAACGATGGCATCTCGTTCATCGGCGACTTCACGACGAAGATTCCGCCCGAGAACATGCTCAACGCCGCGGCGAAGATCATGAAGGCGATGTCGCGCACCTACGGCATCACCCTCGATCGCGCGCACGTGAAGGGACACCGCCAGGTCGGCACCACGGCGACGTCGTGCCCCGGCGACCAGCTCTACAACCGCCTGCAGAACCTCATCGATCGCGCCCGCAACAGCAGCACCGGTGGTGGTGGTGGTGGTGGTGGTGGTGGTGGCTCGACGACGAGCGACTTTTGCGGCGCCTCGCGCACGGGCTTCTGGTGCTCGGGCGGCAGCGTTGTGCAGTGCACCAATGGCAACGAAGTGCGGCGCACGCGCTGCGAATCGGGTTGTCAGGTGATGCCCGCGGGCACGCCCGATCGCTGCACGCCGGATGCGCCGCCGCCGCCGCCGTCGACGCCGCCGCCGACGTTCTCTGACGTGCCCCGCGATCATTGGGCGTTCGCCGCCGTCGAAGCGCTCAGAGCTGCCGGCGCTGTCGGCGGCTGCGGCAACGGCAAATTTTGTCCCGACCAAAAGCTCACGCGCCAGGGTGCGGCCAAGATCATCGCCGTTCTCGAAGCCGGCAACGTCGACGTCAGCGGCGTCGCCAACTTCAGCGACACCAGCGGCGACGTGCGCAGCTGGGCCAAAGAGGTCGTCGCCCGCGGAATCATGGAGGGCTGTGAGGGCGGCGCGAAGTTCTGCCCCAACGGCAACGTCACCCGCGCGGCGATGGCCGTGTACATGAAGCGCGCGCGCGACTGGACGAACCACACACCGGCGTCGGCGACGTTCACCGATGTGTCGACGAGCCACTGGGCCCGCGGTGCCATCGAGCGCATCTACCAAAAGGGCATCGTCAGCGGCTGCAGCAGCAACCCGAAGAAGTACTGCCCCGCCGACGACATCACCCGCGCTGCTGCCGCCCGCCTCATCGCGCGCAGCTACGGTCTGATCGACTTCTGACGACGACTTGATCGGCTGACGACGACGGCGACGGTTGTTGCTGCGGGGCATGCTTCGCGGATCTGCCGGAATCGGGCGGGGTGGTGTGGTGGCTGTAGCGTCATGGACATGAGCGTCGCCGCCACGACCGCCTCGCACGCAGCCTCGCCCGCCCAGGTCGCCACGCCGCCGTTGACGACGACGAATCCGTTTCCGCCGTGGTCAAAGGCGGCGATCGCGTCGTTCGTGTTGGTGGCGCCGGCGCCCATCGGCATGTGGGTGTTGGCGGCCAGCGCCGACCTCGGCCCCGACGTCGGCGGCGCCCTCGGCTTGGCCTCTTTCGTCTGCATCGTCGTCGGCTTCGTCGTCGCCTGCGTCGTCCGCGCGCAGCGCAAGCGACAGCTGCCCGAAGACCGGCTGCGTGGCGGCGGCTTCGTCGTCGCCGCCACCTGGTTCGGCGCCCTCTACGGCATCCTCGTCGCGTTCACCTTTATCGGCGGCGTCTTCTTGCGTGGCCGTCAGGTGCGCCGCCGCGGCAAAGCGCTGCTGCCGCCCGTCGACGCAAATTCGACGTCGTGGACGCCGGCGCCGTCGGCGGCGTTGGTCGACGATCAAGTCCGTCGCGGTGTGGCCGCGCAGTGGCGCGAGAACGGACGCACCGAGCACGCATCGATCGCTGCGTTCTCGCGCTTGTCGCTCGACCTCTTGAGCCTCGGCGCGCCCAAGCATCTCGTCGACGACGCCCACAACGACGCCCTCGACGAGAGCTGGCACACCGAGGCCTGCTTCGCGCAGGCGCGACGCTTTGACGGCGAAGACGCAGCTCCAGGCGCGTTCAAGGGTGCGTGGGCCCCGCGCTCGTTGCCGCCGCTGCGCACCCTCGCGTTGGCACGGCTCGCCGTCGACTCTCTCGTCGACGGCGCGCTCAACGAAGCGGTCAGCGCCCGCACCCTCGCCGGCCTCGCCCGCGTCGTCGACGACAGCGACACCCGCGCGCTCTTGCTCGGCATCGCCAAAGACGAAGCCCACCATTCGGCCCACGCGTGGAACGTCTTGCAGTGGTGCGTCGTCGAAGGCGGCGTCGTCGTCGCCGCCGCCGTCGACGCCGCCATGAACGTGCTGGCGCGGCCGCGCGTGCAGCACAGCGGCGCAGCCGTTCCGGCCCGCACCGGCGAATGGGAGCGCTTTGGCCTCGCCGCCGAAGCCCGCGAACAAGCCGCCCACGACGTCGTCATCGCCCAGGCCCGCGCCCGTCTCGCCGCGTTGCTCAGCTGACGTCGTACGCGCGATCCGGCGTAACGTGCGCCCCATGATCCGCGATGAGCTGCCCTACCTCGAAGCCCTGGCCCGACGCTTTCCCAACCGCGAGGCGGCGCTCGCCGAGCTGGCCCACCTCGAGGCCGTGCTGACGTTGCCCAAGGGCACGATCCAC
>JANNAY010001007.1:0-2476 GCA_031384945.1 Deltaproteobacteria bacterium | reverse complement strand
TTGCCGTCGCCGTCGTTGTCGCGGCCGTCGTCGTCGTTGGCGACCTCGGGGTCATCGATGAGGTCGGCGCCGCCGATGATGCGGTCTTGCAAATCGGGGTGATCGAAGAGGATGCCGGTGTCGATGATGGCGCCGACGATGCCGGGGTCGCCCTGGGTGATGTCCCACGCGGCGGGCACGTCGATGGCGTTGTAGTGCCACTGGAAGGTGAAGAATTCGTCATCGGGAAAGACGGACATCTTCTCGAGAATCAAATTGCGTTCGGCGTATTTGAGCAGCGGCGATTTCGCCAGCTCGGCCACGATCTCGGCGGTGTCAGCGAGGTCGACCTTCTTGCCGTTGGCCCAGGTCAGGTCGGCGAGGCAGCGGAATTCAGTGCCGCACAGGCGCACGTTGACGATGACTTTGTCATCCAATTGCATCTCGAGGGCGCGCGAGATCTCGGCCTTGCGTCCACGCAGGGGCTCGAAGCCGCGCACGATGACTTCGCCGGGGCGAAACTTCTGCTCGACGATCTTTCTCACTTCGAAGTCGTTGTTGTGGCTGTAGCCGGGCACGCGCTCGCGCTGCTTCGGATCGAGCTTCGCCTTTTGGGGCAGCTGGTCTTTCGCCGCCGCGGCGAGCAGGTGCCGGGCCTTTTGCACGTCGACAGCGAGGGTCTTTTTGTTGCCGACCGACGCGCCACCGGCGTCGGGGATCGTGATGTGCCCCGTGATCTGCGCGCGCGTCGGGTCTTCGCAGGTCTCATCGGCCTCGTAGTCGCAGAGCCCGAGCAGCTCACAGCCGGGCGCGGCCACACCGAAGCCCACGACGAGCGCGGGGACGGCGAGCAGTCGGCGCGCAAACAAGCTGCTGGACGGCGAGAACGGACGACGACGCATGCGAATCCTCCACAAACAAAGGCACGAACGCCGACACCATAGCGTGCGGCCCGTCTTGAGCACGTGTGGGTTCGATCAACCGCGCGCGGTGATCAGCGTTGAATCAGCGCTGCCCGCACGACGTCGCGCGGCAACGTCGCCAACACCGGACGGCCAGGCGCCCGCAGCAACACGAAACGTCCGGACTTCTTGTCGCGCGCCATGGCGGAGACGAGGGCGTCGACGTCGTCGTTCATCAACGCCGGCAGCGGCGGGGCGCCGAGCGAGCGCAGGTGCCGCACCACGCTGTCGGCGAGCCGCGCGTCGAAGCCGGCTGTGTCGACCGAGAGCCGCAGCGCCCGCTCGAGCCCGTGCAGCACGGCGTCACCGTGGGCGATCTGAAACCGCGACTCAAAGGCGTGGGCAAAGGTGTGACCGAGGTTCAGCGCATGCCGCAGGTGCGCCTCTCGCGGATCGCGCTGCACGACGAACGACTTGGTGCGGCGGCTCTTGTGCACGCTGTCGACGTCGATCGCGCCGACCGCGAAGGCGCCAAGCAGCGCGTGCTTCTCCATCTCGGCGCGGCCGTGGCGCAGCTGTGCTGGCGACAGCGTTTGCAGGTAGTGCAGGTCGAGCGTGGTGCCGCGCGCTGGATGAAACGCGCCCGCGCCGTTTCTGACGACGTCAGCGCCCGCTCTGTCAAGACGCGGCACGGCGATGTCGACAGCCGTCTTGCCGCCCATGCCGGCGTCGACCATCGCCAACAGCGTCGTCGGCACCGCGTGCCAGGGCGTGCCGCGGTGGTGCAGCGCGGCGGCGAGCCCGGCGACGTCGAGCAGCAGGCCGCCGCCTTTAACGACGACGGTGTCGCTGCGCGTGAGCCCTGCCCTGTTGAACGCGACGAGCAGCTCTTCGACCAGCGACAGGCGTTTTCTGTCGTCGTCGACATCGACCACGACGTCGCCGGCGTCGCCGCAGCCTGCGTCGACGACGGTGAAGCCGATGGGCACGCCTGCGACGACGTCTTCGTCTTCGCCGATGACGAATTTGTCGACGGCGGCGGCGCAGGCGGCGACGACAGCGTCGACGTCGGCGTTGGCGTCGACGACGGCGCCGTCGCGGACGCGGCCGAATTCGCGGGCGTCGTAGGCGGCGGCGCGCTGCGGGTCTCCGCGCGAAGGCAGCCACGGGCGCGTGCCGTCGGCGATGCGGGCGAGGGCCGTGTCGCGCTCGACGTCGAGCACGAGGCACAAGCAGCGCGCCAGAAGAGCGCGGCCGGGGGCGGTGTCGACGACGCCGGCGCCGGGGGCGACGACGACGGCGCCGCGTTTGACGGCTTCTTCGAGGGCGAGAAATTCGCGCACGCGAAACGACGCGAGCCCCTCGCGCTGCAGCGTGTCGACGCCGACGACGTCGTCGAGGTCAACAAACGTGAAGCCCAACCGCTGCGCCAGCAAGGGCCCGACGGTGCTCTTGCCCGCTCCCGGTGGCCCGAGCAGCACGACGGGGGGGACGAGGGGGGTCAACACCTTGAGCGTCTCGCGGTGCGCGTGAAGGCCCCCCTGGCCCCCCGAAACCGGGGGGAAGTCGAGCCCCGTGACAACGTCGTGCGCTCG
>JANNAY010000946.1:0-3701 GCA_031384945.1 Deltaproteobacteria bacterium | reverse complement strand
GCGGCCACCCCGGGAGAAGCGGTGGACCCGGAGGGACGCAGGAGGAGCACGATGGCGCTGCACGGATCCACCATCCGACCTGGGAACACCCGACGCAAGAAATTGGCTGCTCTTTGGGTAACGTGCGGAGCGATGCCGTCCATTTCACAAACCGTGGAGCCCGTGGTCGAGCCGGTGAAGCCGGTGGCGACCCCGCACCTTGATCTGCGGCGCGACGATGAGCGCCCCGTCTTCGTCGACATCGACCTCAAATACGACCACGTCGAAGCCGGCATCCGCACGCACACTTGCCCGCAGTGCGGTCTGAATCCCGGCGGCGCTGTTGTGAAGAAGTGGCAGTACATTCCACCCTGGGTCTACGTTGGATTGCTGATCAACATCTTGGTGTTGTTGATTTTATATTCGACAGGAAAGCGCACAGTCAAAGCTGAGCTGAATCTGTGCCAAGACTGCGATCAAGCTGACAACGCAGCCCAGCGCCTGCGCGGCCTCTCACTGGGCGGGCTGTTTCTCGGACCGCTCGCCGCAGGCATCGTCGGCGGCGTCAGCCTCGGCGAAGACGGCGCCATCGTTGGCGCCCTCACAGGCCTCGTCGCCGGCATCGCCGGCATCGTCGCTGCCCACCGCCGCACGCGCTTCGACGTGATTGTGTGTCGCTTGATCGACAAGAAGAAGGGCAAGGTCACGATCCGCACGGCGGGCCAGTTTCGCCGCGTGCTTGCCCACGAAGCCCCTGACGCCCTGCTCTGACTCTCATAGAGACCGCATCTCTCTCTCTCTCTCTCTCTCCCAAGGATTCCCATGGCCCAGAAAGTCGAATTCGCCGTCATCCCCGTCGCAGGCCTCGGCACGCGCTTCTTGCCCGCCACCAAAGCGGTGCCGAAAGAGATGCTGCCCATCGTCGACAAGCCGACGCTTCAGTATGTGATCGAAGAAGCGTTTTCGGCTGGGGTCAAGCATGTGATCTTGATTCAAGGTCGCTATAAAGGTTGTATCGAAGACCACTTCGATACCAGCTACGAACTCGAAGACACCCTTGAGAAGCGCGGCAAGACCGCGGACCTCGAGCTGGTGCGAAAGATTTCGAAGATGGGTCCGATCACGTCGATCCGGCAGAAGGCGCCGCTCGGCCTCGGCCACGCTGTGCTGTGCGCGAAGCCCATCGTCGGCGACGCCCCCTTCGCCGTCTTGCTCGGCGACGACCTCTACCGCACCGACGCGAGCAAGCGCTCGGGCATCGGCCAGCTCATCGACGCCTACGAAGAAACCGGCAAAGGCCAGATCGCCTTGATGCAGGTGCCGCTCAGCGAGATTCACAAGTACGGCGCCGCCGAGGGCAAGGCCGACGAGAAGAACCCGCGGCGCTTCAACATCTCGAACCTCGTCGAGAAGCCGCCGAAGGGCACCGAGAAGACCGACCGCGCCGTTGTCGGCCGCTACGTATTGCCAGCGAAAATTTGGGCGCTGCTCGAGAGCACCAAGCCTGGCAAGGGCGGCGAGATTCAGCTCACCGACGCGCTCGACGTGCTGCAGAAACAAGACGGCCTGATGGGCGTCACCGTCGACGGCCGCCGCGTCGACGCTGGCGACAAGCTTGGCTTTCTCGAGGCCAACCTCCGAGAAGCCCTCTCGCGCGGTGACCTGCGAGAGGGGACGATGTCGCTGATGCGCGAGCTGCTCGCCGAGAAGTGAGCTTCTCTGCGGTGCTTCCGTTTCACAACCTGGGTTGTGGATGCAGCTCACGCAGGGCGGTCGTGGTTCGACAGCCGTTGACTGGACGTGCTTCGCGCTGGCCCTCCCCGGTGTTTGGTGTCGACGCGCGCCTTCCCCCTCCGCACGTCGCAGGCACCGTCGAGGCACGGGCCCCGGCGATCCTGCGTCCACCACCGGGCGACTCCGTCCGCACGTCGTCGCCCCTGTCGGACCCGCGGTCTCCACCGCGCCGACCCTGCCTCTGCCACCAACACCGTTGAGTCTGTGTCCTCGTCAGGCCGCGCGACCTGGAAGGGCTCGTCATTTGGGAGGCCACCCCGTGCTCTGGCCGCTCTCGTTCTCCGCGCTTCGCCTCTTCACGCGCGGTGCCAAGGGCGACGAAGGCCGGCTCAGCGCGGACGAATGCGACGTTGGCGCGGTGAGAGATGGGAAACAGGTTGTTTCCCATCTCGTTCGTTCCACCTCGCATCTGTTCGGGGCTGCTCAGCCCTGTGGCGGGTGCTCGCGGTAGACGGGAACCCACCCCGCCTGGTCTTTGAAGAGCCGCGCACAGTGCATGCGGCACATCTCAGACAGCTCGAAGCGGTGGTGTTTGCCCTTGGGCACGACGATGAGATCGCCGGCTTCGACGACGACGCGCATCCACTTGTCGTCGTTGCTGCGGATGTCGAAGACGGCCTCGCCGTCGATGACGAAGCGGACTTCGTCGTCGGTGTGCAGGTGCTCATCGTCGAATTTCTTCAAGACCACCGCGAGGTTCGGCGTCTCTTTGCCGAGCTTGATCTCGTCTTGCGTGCCGTAGCCGCGCTTGGTGGCGAGGTCGTCGAGCACGGGCTGGTATTGAGCCTTGTCGGTGCCGAGGTGCTGAAAGAACACCCCGTGCTGCTCGAGATCGTGGGCGGTCAAGGGCTCGTTCGAGGTGCGAAGAAAAGCGCGCATGCCAAAGGGTAGCGCCTCGCCCGCAGCGCATCTACCGTGAGCCCATGCGCGTTGTCGTCGTCGCCGTCGCCGTCTTCGTCGTCTGCGGATCCGCCGGCTGCGGCGCCGTCGACTTCGCCACCGTCGTCGACGGCCACCAATTCGGCCGCTCGGGCGGGCTGCTCGGCAAGAGCGCGTCGATCGTCGTCGACTTCACCGACGACGCCACCGTCAGCCTCGACGCCGCCGCCACCGACGGCGACGTCGTCACCGACAGCGGCAGCGGCGTCTGCGACCGAGACGGCGACGCCGAAGGCGGCTTCGGCGAGACGAAGCTGAAGACCAAAAACTGCGTCTTTGAATTCACCGTGACGACGACGGACCCGCCCGCCGACGAAGACATCCCCACCGCGCTCGTCGTCGGCTTCAGAAACGCCGAAGACGACGGCAGCGTCGAGATTGATCCGTCGCTCGATGCCGACCTGCCGTTTCCCTTGTCGTTCGCCGACGACTACGCGCGCCTCGACCGCGTCGACTGATCAGGTTTCGTCGACGGTGGCGCCCTCGTCGTCGTCGTCGACGGCAGCTTCTGCGGCGATGATGTCGTTGCAGAGGCCGATGCACTCGTCGCAGATGTAGACATCCGGGCCCGCGATGATCTTCTTCACCTCGCGCTGGCTCTTCTCGCAGAACGAGCAGTTGATGCCGCTGCGCAGGCTCGCTGCGTTGCGGGCGTCTTCGCGTTCGTGGGGCGCCGACGACAACGCGAGACCTTGTTGGTCGAAGAAAACGGCTTGGGCGAAGAGCTCGTCGTAGCACTCGGCGTGGCGCTTGGCGGCGAGCCAGTCGTCGCCCCAGATGTAGACGCCGTGGCGTTGCACGACGACAGCGTGCACGCCGGGGTTCTTCTCGATGGCTTCGCTGAGCGAGTCGGTGAGGTCGCACTCGAGGGCGGTGTTCGGGATGACCGGTACCTCGTGCAAGTCGTCGAAAGCGACGCCCTGCAAGCCCTTGAGCATCTCGAGGCGCGTCAGGCCGATGTGGCTGCGGCCCCGCTTCTCGGCGAGCGC
>JANNAY010001072.1:0-4266 GCA_031384945.1 Deltaproteobacteria bacterium | reverse complement strand
AGCACCTGCGAGAGCGCGTCGAGCTCTTGGCGCAAGACCGCGTGCTTGACGAAGATCGGCGACGTCGCGACGAAGTCCCAGCTCTCGAGCAGCTTTCTGAACAAGCCCGACAGCTGCTCGTCGCGCTCGCCGCTGCGGCGCTGGTACGACGCAAACGCCGTCGCCACCGACGACCGCGCCGACGACACCTTCGACACCGCGTCGGCGCTGTCGAAGCGCTCGCCGATCAGCGTCAGCTCCGCCGCCAACGACTTCGCCGTCTCTGCCTGCGGCGAGGTCTTCGCGAGATCGGTGAAGAAGCTGTTGTACGAATCGAGGATCAGGCGGCGGTGCTCGACGTCCCACAGGCGGGCGCCGCGCATGAATTCGAGGCCGGCGTCGGCGACGCTGACGGTCGGCTGCGGACACATGCGCTCGATCACGCCCGCGAGGGCGGCGACTGCTGCGTCGTCGACGGGCTTCTTGAGAATTTTTTCGCAGCGCTCGCGCACCGCCGCCGGCAGCAACGTCGACGTCGACGCCGCCGTCAGCAGCGCGGTCGCTTTTGACGCTGGCAGCGCGCGCAGCGCCTCGGCCAAGGCGCGACCCGCCGACATCGTGAAGCTCGGTGCGTGGCCCGCGTAGTCCTTCAACAACAGCGCCAGGGCCGGCTTCTCGACGTCGTCGATGGCGGGCGGCAGCTCGGCCTCGAGCACGCCGGGCGCGGCCAATGTTTCGCCGACGCCTTCGACGAGGTCGGCGATCTTCTGTGCGCACGACAAGCCCGCGGCGGGACGCGCATACAGACGCTGCACGACGTCGGCGACGGCGTCTTCGAGTCCAACGCCGTCCTTCTTCACGAGGCGCGCAATTTGGCGACCCGCTTCGACGGCGCGGCCCGAGTCGAAGCGCAGCGGATGACGACCCGACATCGCCTCGCCGTCGACGAGCTTCTGGCACTGGGCGGTCAGCTTCACGAGCGTGTCGGCGACGAGCTGGCCACCGGCGACGCCGACGAGCACGTGGCCGACGATGGTCGTCAGGCTCTTCTTGTCGCTGACGTTCTGACAGTTGACGCGCGTGGCGACGGTGGCGAGGTCGGCGAGCAGCGGCGCATCGCCCTCGTTGGTCTGCAGCACCAACCGAAACGCCCGCGGCTGCGTCGTCGTCTTGCCGTTCTCGACGCGGCTGACCATGCCGGTGGCGGCCATCTCGGCGAGGGGCAAGAGCACGTCGTCAGGAATGCGCGAGGCGTTCTTCAAGACGAGGGTCGCGCCCTCTTCTTGTGCCTGCTGCAGCAATCCCTCGTGCATCTCGAACAGGCCGGTCTTCTGGTTCTGCACCAGACCGCCGAACACATAGGCCTCTGACAGCTCTTCGTTGCCGTCGACCTCGATCACCTTTGACGTCGTCAAACGGGCGACGCCGGCGGTGACGGCGCCGGCGACGAACGCGTCGCCGTGCAGCTGCACGACCTCATCGAATTGCAGCGCGGCGAAGACCTTCTGCTGCACGTTTTCGAGGGCATCGGTGGGCGGCAGCACCTCTTCGCGCAGCGGCACGCCGTCGCGCACGCCGCGCGGATCGGCCTGCAGCACCCAATCGCCGAAGCGGACGAGATTGGGCGTGCGCACGGCGTCGGTGCGCAGGTCGAGCTTGCCGTCGGCGCCAAAGGCGCGCTGCGCCAGCTTGTCGAGCAAGAGGTGATCGCTCTCGGCGGCGAAGCGCTCGCCGTAGACCTGCATCACCAGCCCGTGCAGCGTTTCGACGTCGTCGGCGGCGCCGGCGCCTTTGGCGCTGAGCCAGGCCATGCGCTGGGCGACAGCTTCGGCGTCGCGGTTCAAGAACGAGCCGATGGCGCGGCCTGAGGCGAACGTTCCTTGCTTCAACACCTCGTTCAAGTAGGTGTGAAATGCCGCCAGCTTGAGCGCATTGTCGGTCGAAATCCCGGTGCGTTCTCTGACGACGCCGGCCAATTCGGCGGCGCGTTTGTCGACGGCGCGGCCGGCGTCGGCGCGGGTGGTGAGCATGGGCTCGAGCAGGCGGTTTTCGAGCGCCGGCGAATACCCAAACGGCGAGTTCGGCTTCTTCAACAGGATCATTCGGAAGTCCGAATGGGCCTCAATCACATCACCCGTGCGCGGCAGCGTGATGCTCTGGCGGCCGTCGCCGAGCGAGTTCAAGCGCTCGAGCTTCGTCGTCGGCACGTTGCCGCAGCCGCGCAGCACCAGCATGTGGCCCTGCAAGACGGCGAGTCCGATCTGCTGCAGCTCGGGCTCGAACGACCCCAGCGCCTTCGGATCCTTCGACAGCGTCAGCTTCTCGATCAGCGCGTCGATGTCGACGTTCTTCGAGAGCGTGACGATGGTGACGGGGCGGCCCGTCAAGCGGCCCAGCTCGCGCACGACCTCGACGGTCTCGCCGTTCTCGTCGTCGCTGCACGAGATCGGACGTCCGCGCCCGAGCTCGACCGAGTCGGCCAAGAGCGCGAGGTTGTGGCAGCGCGCGGGCGTGAGCGGGAAGCGGCGGTTGTCCGGCTCCCACGTCGGCAGCGCGCCCTTCTTCATCGCCGTGTCGCCGAAGACGACGCTGTCTTTGCCGATGACGGGCACGGTGGCGTCGGCTTCTCCGCCGCCGGTGCCGACGACCGCAGCGACGACGTCGGCGGCCTTCTTTTCGTTGGCGCGGCCCATCTTCGACAGCAGCGTCAATTCGGCGGCGCGCATGACGGCGCCCTCAAACGACGTGCGTCCGCGCAGCGATCCGAGGATCTCGAGAAACGACGAGAACACGCGTTGCGTGAGTGGCGAGATGGCGACGCTGCTCTTCTTCTGCAGCGCGCGCAGCTGGCAAAAGACCTCGACGGCCTGGGTCACTTCGGCGCGTGACGTGAGCTTGCCGTCGACGACGGGGCAGGCCAGCGCCTCGGCCAGCAGCTTGGTCGGCCGGCTGACCGTCGCCGCGATCTGCAACCGCTCAGTTGCAGGCAGCTGCGCGATGCAGGCGACGATGCCGACTTCTGTGGCGGCGTTGGCTTTGTCGTTCTCTTTGCGCAACGCGAGGTACGCGTTCACCAACGACGACGCCGACCCGGCCTTTGCCGCCTTCAGCGCCGCTTTGACGTCGAGCTTGTCGTTGATCACGAGCTTCGGCCCACCAGCGTCGCCCGCTGAAGAATGGGCGAAGTCACGCTGGGCGATGGCCTCGAGGTCGCTCTGCTCGACGAGCTCACCGACCGCGAGCACGCGCAGGCGGCTGGCCTCGGCCATCGAGAACTCAGCCTTGCGAATGTCGCCGCCGTTGGTCGTCACGAAGTAGCGGAAGCTCTCGTGCCACTCGCTCTTCTTCACCGTGCGCGGCGGACGCGACGGGATCTGCAGCTCGCTGCCCTCGGTGATCGGGTTCGTCGTCTCGCGCGTGTCGTTGCTGAGGGTCAGGTACTCGTCGCCAATGAAGATGCCGCCGTCGAGCACGGCGTTGTCGAGAGGCGAGTGCTTGAACTCGACGGTGCGGTCCTTCTTCAACACGGGCGCGCCGAGGATGTCGTCCTTGGTCATGTCTTCGTGAAAGGCCTGCTCGTGCACGGGCCAGTTCAGCTGGTGCGCCACCCAGCGCATCAACATCGTCTTGCCGGTGCCCGTCGTGCCGACGAGCGCCGTCGGCTGGTTGGTCTCGATGCCCAACAGAATGCTCTCGAGCACGGCGAGCTGCGGACCGATCGGATCCTTCAAGCCCTTCTTCGACGGCACGAGCGCATCGGCGGCGGCGTTCTTGCCCAGCAGGCGCAGCGGCACCTGTGCTGCGCCGATCTGCAGCACCTCGATCTTCTTGCCGTTCTGCGTGACGACCTTCTTCTCGAACGTCGTCGGCGGGGTCGGCATCTTCAGCGACGGGTCAGAGAAAGCCTTCTGGATCAACCCGTTCCAGATGACTTCTTTTTCCTTCGGATCCATCAAGATGTCCGCAACAACGCGGAACGTCTCTCGGGCGATGATGGCCTGCTGCGCCTTCGGGTCTTTGATGCCGTCGCGCTCGATGAAGTGCTGCGCCGCTTTGGCGGCCTTGAGAATGTCGCGCTCTGTCGTCGTGATCGGCGCCACCGACGACTTCAGCTTCTTCTTCGCCACTTCGAGATCGCTGAAGAAATTCGCGATGTTCTCGACCTGCGCCTTGGGCAGCGTCGTGTGGCCGCGCACGATGTCGACTTTTTCGTCGACAGGTTTGGCTTCGACTTCGACGACGAACATGCAATCGAGAATCGTCGGTTCGAGCGCAGCGCGTCCCGAG
>JANNAY010000929.1:0-3278 GCA_031384945.1 Deltaproteobacteria bacterium | reverse complement strand
CGGCGACGAAGACGTCGACGCGCATGCGGTCGGGGACGACGACTTCGAAGACGGCGTCGCCGACGTTGACCTTCGAGTGCAACAGGTCGCGCGGCTTGCGGGTGGTGACGACGCCGTCGATGCGCGTGCGCAGCACGGTGGCCTCGGCCTGGGCGCGGTCGACCTCGAGCTGGGCCTCGAGCGACCGGATCTCGGCCTCTTTCTTCTTCAGGTCGTCGGGGCGGCTGCCGGCCTGCAAGAGCTTCAGCTCGGCCCGCGCCTGCGAGAGCTGGCCAGAGATGGCGGCGAGGGCGCCTGCTGCGCGTTCTTGTTCTTCGCGGGGGGCGACGCCTTGCGTGACGAGGCCGCGGACGCGCTGCAGCCGGGCGCCGGCGAGGTTGGCCTCGTTGGCGAGTCCGGCGATGCGGGCTTTGGCGCGGTCGAGCTCTTCTTGTCGCGAGCCCTGCTTCAAGAGGTCGAGCTCGGCGCGGGCCTTCTCGAGCGACGCGCTGCTCTTCACCACTTCGAGCTTGAGGTTGGCGTTGGCGAGAGTGCCGAGGATGTCGCCGGCTTTGACGCGTTGGCCTTCGTCGACCTTGATGTCGTCGATGACGCCGTCGATGGGGGCGCGCAGGGTCGCCACCTCGAGGGGCTGCAGGTCGCACTCGTAGGTGACGCGCAGCGGGTACTTCACCGTCGCCGCCACCACCGCGAGCACGATCAGCACCGCGGCCGGCAAGCGCACGCGCTTCAGCCGGTTGGCCCAGCGCCGCCGCCGTGCTTCGGGCGCGGCTTTGACGGCGTCGGCGTCGTCCCAGCTGCCGCTGACGCCCGTGGTTGCTCCGGCGGGTGCTCCACCGGGTGCAGCGTCGACGGGGGCGTCTTCGACAGCGTCGGCGGGTGCGTCGGGGACTTCTTCTTGCGCAGGAGCAGGAGCAGGAGCAGGAGACGCCGTCGTCGTCGAAGGAGCCCCGGGCGTCCCGCCTGTGGGGACATCACCGGTGGCGAGCCCGCGCTCGATCATGAGGGCGATGAAGGCGTGCAGCTGGGCCTGGGTGAAGCTCTGGCCCTTGCCCTCGAAGAAGCGGACGAGGGCGGCGGCGTCGCGGGTGCCGTCGAGGGCGGCGAGCATCCGGTACTCGCGCTCCTCCAACTCGAAGGCGGTGTCGTCGGGCAGCGTGACGGTGACGGCGCCAGCGCGGGCGCTCTGCACCACGCGCAGATCGGGGCGGACCTGCGGCGGGCGCGCCGGCAACCGCACAGCCGGCGCGATCTCGGCGCTGAGCTTCTGCGGGATCGTCGACGGCAGCGGGTTCGGTCCCGAGGCCTCGACGGGACGATCGAGGAAGCCGCCGCGCGCCAGCGCCTCGAGCAACCCCTCGAGCTGATCGGCGGTCACGCTCGGGTGCAGCGCCGCCACCGACGACGCCCACGCCGGAAACGTCGACGACGACGGCAACAGCGCCACCGCCTCGTACAGCCGCGGGCTCATCTTCTTCAGCACCCCACCCGGACGGGCGAGCTCGACGACAAGACGTCCGCCGTCATCGCGGGTGGTCACGACCGTGTCGGGCAGGAGCCTGGGCAGAGCAGTCATGGACGCGCTGCATCCTAGCCGCTGTAGGGTCGCCTCATGAGCGGCTCAGAGGAGCGCCTCGGTCGCTTTCGCAGCGATTTGCAGGTGTTGGCCATCGACAAAGCCGGCGCGCGCGCCTTCCGCGTCGTCGATCCGCGCCGCGGCTTGAGCCACGAGCTGTGGGAGATCGAGCAGACCGTGGCCTCGTTGCTCGACGGCGTCCGCTCCGCCGACGAGGTCGCCGCCGCCTGCGCCGCCCGCGGCTTCGCCGTCTCCGCCGCCCACGTCAGGTCGTTTCACCGCGAGCTGAAGGGCATGGGCTTCGTCGTCGTCGACGACAGCGCCGTCGCCGCCGCCGCCGACCACAAGAGCGACGCCCAGCGCTTCATCGACGAGGCCCAGCTCTACATGGCGGCCGGCCGCTACGAACTCGCCGAAGGACTCTTCGAAGCCGCCCTCCAGATCGACGACAGCGACATCGACGCCGACATCGGCCTCGCCCGCTGCAGAAAGATGCTCGCGGCGTCAGCGCCGACGATGCCGCCGCAGACGTCGCCGTTTCCGTTCGCGCCCCCCGCCGCGCCACCCACAGGCGGGACGCCCGGGGCTCCTTCGACGACGACGACGACGACGACGACGACGATGACGACGACGAAGCCCGACGCCTTTGCGGGCTTCGAGGTCGACTTCGGCGAAGCGCCGCCCGCGCCGCCTGCGTTGGATCCGCCGCCGCAGCTGACGACGGCCACGACGGCCACGACGGCCACGACGCTGACGGCGCTGCCAGAGCCCGCGCCGAAGCGCCGCTCAATCGCCGCCGTCGTCGTCACCGGCGCCATCGTCGTCGCCCTCGCCGCCCTCGGCGTCTGGCGCGCCTTCTTCTTCGACGACGGCACCGTCCCCGATCCCGAGACGCCCGCCCCCGTCGTCGTCACCACAGGCGGGACGCCCGGGGCTCCTTCGACGACGCCCACTCCTCCGGCTCCAGCTCCTGATCCTGCTCCTTCGACGACGACACCGACGCCCGCGCCGCCTGCTCCTTCGACGGTGAAGGCGACAGCGACGTCGGTGGCGCACCCGAAGACGCCGGTGCCAGCGCCAGCGGCCGGCAAATTCTCCAAGGTCTTCGTCGCCCCCGGCGGCCGCGTGTTGGCGGGACAGCGCCTGCTCACCCTGGTGGGCAAGACCGCCGTCGTCGTCGTGGCGCCGGTCGCCGGGACGTTCACGGCCGCGGTCCCGCTCGGCAAGGTCATGAAGAAGGGCGACGTCGTCGGCCACGTCGCCAACGCCAGCGCCTGGCAGCTGACGGCACACCTCGACGCGCCGCCAGCAGGACGCAACTGCCGCGTCGTCATCGTCGGCAACGACGCCCCCTGCGCCGTCGTCAGCGTCGACCCCGACCTCGTCGTCTCCGTCGACGCCGCCGCCGCCCCGTGGCTCTCGGCGTCCACCGTCGGCATCGAGATCGAGCTCTCCCCCTGACGAGGTGAACTGTGGCCACGAAGAAGAAGAAGACCGCGACGAAAAAGGCGCCCGCGAAGAAGACGCCCGCGAAGAAGACCGCGAAGAAGGCGACCGCGAAGAAGCCCGCGACTAGGCCCGCGAAGAAGCCGGCGTCGACGTCGAAGGCGGGGTCGGTGGTGCCTGAATTTCTCAAGGGCGTGCCGGCCGCGCAGCAAGCCGTCGTCAACGCCGTCGAAGCCGTCGTGCTCAGCGAGGTCCC